>CAZCVB010000039.1:0-13592 GCA_964501805.1 uncultured Desulfobacteraceae bacterium
CGCCGCAGATTCGATGAAATCGGGAATCCCGAAGGGCTTCAAATTTTGATGATTTCAAACAATCCCCTTACCGCATTTCCGCACCTGACAGATGATGCAACCCCGGAAAAATCGGTATGTATCTCAATAATATCACAGAAAAAAGTCTTTCATCAAAATTTGAAGCGCTCAGTTCAGGAGGGAATCTTGAGCGTTTAAAAACAATGCGCGGCTCCGGAGGCCGGCTGCAATCCCCCAACCATACCGTGGACCAACCGCAACATCAGTCGCCGGTCGGGGAAAGCCCGGAAAGCCGGGCGATCCTTTCCATGACATGATCCATCAGCCGCCCGGCGGACATGCCGGCGCGGACATGAAACGGCCTTCCGAACCGGACGTGCACCGAGGTACGCCACCTGTCCCGGCGATACCGGATCCCCACCGGAATCAGGGGCGGCGCCATGCGGGAAAGAATCAGCCGCAACATGCCCGCGTGTCCCGGTCCCATCCGGTCCCGGTAATAGGTCCCTTCCGGGAACAGCACGATCCCTTCCCCTTTCCCCAGGAGGTCGATGACCGTCTTGATGGAACGGCGGCTTTCCAGGGGCCGTTGCCGGTTCAGGGGAATCCCTCCCACGGACCGCAGGTACCCGCCCGCCAGCCGGTTTTCAAACAGCTCGTACTTGGCGATATAATAAAGGGGCCGCGGCGTTGCCAGGGCCAGGAGGGGAATATCCTCCCACCGCTGGTGTTTGGGCAGGAGGACAAAGGGGCCGGCCGGAGGAAATTGTTCCCTCCCCTCGATCCGGACCCGGAAAAGGGGGGAAAAAAAGATCCCGGCCGCGGCCCTTGTGAACCGGTAAACCTGGTCCTTTCTTCCCGCCATCAGGATCTTTCCTTTGATAAAACCGGCTGTTATTCCACGGTCACGCTTTTTGCCAGGTTTCTCGGTTTATCAATGTCCCGGTTCAGGAACTTGGCGCAGTAATAGGCCAGGAGCTGGCACGGGATCACGGACAATACCGGGGTCAGGTAATTCAGCGCCGGCGGGATCTCGAAGACCGCGTCCGCCATCTCCCTTATCTTCTCATCGCCCTGGGTGATAATGGCGATCACCGGGCCTTTCCGGCTCTTGATCTCCTGGATATTGCTGACCATCTTTTCGTACATCTCGTCCTGCGGAACAATGGCCACCGTCGGCATTTCCGGGTTGACCAGGGCGATGGGACCGTGTTTCATCTCCCCGGCCGGATACCCTTCGGCGTGAATATAGGAGACCTCCTTCAGCTTCAGGGCCCCTTCCATGGCAATGGGATAGTTGTATTTCCTTCCCAGGAAGAGCCAGTTGTCGTAGCGATAATACCGCTCGGCCACCGCCTCGATGTGATTGGCCTGGGACAGGACCGTGGTTACCTGCTCCGGAAGGGCCTGAAGACCGCGAATCGCCTCCACGCCGTCGGTCAGGGAGAGGTTCTGGTGCCGGCCCAGCAGGAGGGCCATGAGGATCAGGATGGTCAGCTGGGATGTGAATATCTTGGTAGAGGCCACGCCGATCTCCGGACCGGCGTGATTGTAGACCCCCGCCTCGGTTTCCCTTGAGATGGAACTGCCCACCACGTTGACGATCCCCAGGAGACCGGCGCCCTTCCGCCTGGCTTCCCTGATGGCCGCAAGGGTGTCGGCGGTTTCTCCGGACTGGCTGAGGGCCAGGATAAAGGTGTTCGGCGCGAAGTTGAGCTTCCGGTACCGGAATTCCGAGGCAAGCTCCACCGACACATCGATCTCCGTGAGTTTCTCGAAGATATAGCGACCCACGCAGCCCGCGTAATAAGAGGTTCCGCAGGCCACCATCACCAGGTGCCGGCATTCTTTCAGCCGGTCCCATACCGGCATGATGCCGCCCAGCTTGGAGACCCCTTCGCCCGGCTCAAGCCGTCCCCGCGTGGCGTTTCGTATGGTCTCCGGCTGCTCGTAAATCTCCTTGAGCATGAAATGGGGGAAACCCTCCAGTTCCACGTCATCGGCCCGCCATTCGACGGTCTCCATGTCCCTTTCGATCCGCTTGGCCTGGGCCGTGGAGATGGAAAAATCGTCCGCCGTGAGGACGGCCAGTTCATTTTCCTCCAGGTGAACCACCTTGTTCGTATACCTCACCATGGCCGACACATCGGAAGCGGCGAAGAGCCCTTCATCGCTCACCCCGATGATCAGCGGGCTTCCCCTCCTGGCCACCACGATCTCCCCGGGCACGTCCCTGTGGATGACGGCCATCCCGAAGGTCCCTTCCACCTGGGACATGGTCTTCCGAACCGCCTCACTGAGACTCCCGTCGTAGTTGAGGGCGACGAGGTGGGCGAGGACCTCCGTGTCGGTCTCCGAGGTAAAGACCTGGCCCTGCTTTTGAAGCTTTTTTTTCAGGGAATGGTAATTTTCTATGATGCCGTTGTGGATCAGGAACACGGTTTTGTCCATGTCCGTATGGGGATGGGCGTTCGCTTCCGTGGGCTCCCCGTGGGTGGCCCACCGGGTGTGGGCGATACCCACGGATCCCTTGACATCCAGCCCGTTGAGCTTTCTTTCCAGTTCCACGATCTTCCCCACCGCCCGGAGGTGTTTCACCCCGTCTCCGGTCTGAATGGCCAGCCCCGAAGAATCATAGCCGCGATATTCAAGCTGTTTCAATCCATTGATCAGGATGGATCTGGCCTCTTTTTTTCCCGCATAGCAAACGATCCCGCACATGGCACTCTCCTTCACGGATGTCCTGATAACTGTGGATCCGGAGACGGTGCAAGTCACAGGTCTCAGGATCTCGGGGTTCCTTTATTACTGGAAGGGACCGCTTTCCGGGCGTATTCCCGGAGCCGGCCCATAAAGTGACGGATAATCTCCCGTCCCAGTTCGCTGGAGGGAATTCCCAGCTTTTCGCCGTGAACTCCCAGGACCGCCACGCAGATCCCTGTCGAAGCATCCCGGGGCAGGGCGTAGCCGGCAAACCATTCGTACTTGAAACGATCCGAGGCATCGTTGATGGTGCCGGTCTTGGCCCCCAGTTCAATGTTGCGGAAGGGCTTCCTGCGCCTCAGCGACCGGAAGGCCTTTCGACAGGTTCCCCTCCGGACCGTCTCCCGCATCAGCGTCTTCAGGCGACGGGCGGTGGCGGCCGTGATGCACCGGCCGAGGGGACGGGGCCGGCTTTGGTAGAGAAAGCCTCCCCCCGTATCCGAGATACTCTCCACAAGGCGCGGCCGCATCATTATCCCCTTGTTGGCCGCGACCGCCGCCAGCAACGCGGCATGGAGCGGCGATATGAGGGTTTTACGGTTAAACCCGGACGCCACTTCGGCCAGGCCGTAGTCGCCGTCCGGCAGATGGACCACGCTCTTTTCAAGCGGAAGATCGAACGGAATCGGCCGGTTGAAAAAAAACTTCCCGGCATAGGCCGAGAGCCCGTCCCGTCCCAGGTCGTAGATCCCCAGTTTTCCGAAAACCGGATTGATGGACGAGGCGAACGCCGTCGTAAAAGTGGTTTTCGTGGCCCAGCGTCGCCGTTTCTTTGTCAATTGCCTTTTGTACAGGGTATGTCTCCGGCCCACGAAAGAGACCTGGCTTTCCGGCGTGTACCCGGCCGTCTCCATGGCCGCCGCGGCCGACACGATCTTGAACAGGCTCGCGGCCGGGAACTTCGCCCTTGTGCACAGGTTGTCCCGGCGGCCGTCTTTTTCGTAATTGCCCATGGCAAGGATCTTTCCCGATGCCGGGGACAGGACCACCACGGCCGCCGCTTCGGTGCGGGAGCGTCTCAGCAGATTGAGGATATACGCCTGGAACCCCGGCACAAGGAAAGAGCTCACCACAACGGGTGTGCCGTCCCTGTTAAGGGTAAACCGGTCCTGCAGCCGAACGCCCTTTGCGGGCAGGTTTTTCAGCAGGTCCCGGACATCGGATCCTTCCCACTCCCGCGAAGCGCCGCCGGGGGAGGAGGCCTGAACGGCGGCGTATTCCGGGGCCGGATAAAAATAGCGGGACAACCGGGCACTGGCCCGAAAGGCGAATGTCCAGACCAGGAAAAGGCAGCCGGCGGCCAGGGCGGGCACCAGGATTCTCCTGGCAAGACGCGCCATCCGGGAACCCCGTCTCAGCCGCTCCTGATAATCCCGCCAGCTCCGAAGATACGGATCCTTCATGGTCATCCGGTTACCGAATGGAAGTCGTTCCTCCCATGTAGGGCACAAGGGCCTCGGGGATGGTGACGCTGCCGTCGGCCTGCTGATAATTTTCCAGGATCGCCACGACGGTCCTTCCCACGGCCAGGCCGGAGCCGTTGAGGGTGTTCACCAGCTCCGTGCGGTTTTTCCCTTTTCGCTTAAACCGGATTCCGGCCCGCCGGGCCTGGAACTCACCGAAATTACTGCAGGATGAAATCTCCCGGTACAGGTTCTGGCCCGGGAGCCAGACCTCCAGGTCATAGGTCTTGGCTGCGGAGAACCCCAGGTCTCCCGTACACAGGGTCACCACGCGGTAGGGGAGCCCCAGGCGTCTCAGGATCTCTTCCGCATTCCGCGTCAGGCGTTCCAGCTCATCGTATGATTCCTCGGGTTTCGTGAACTTGACCAGTTCCACCTTGTTGAACTGGTGCTGCCGGATGAGACCCCGGGTGTCTTTTCCGTATGACCCGGCCTCGGATCGGAAACAGGGGGTATAGGCGACATAATAGAGAGGGAGGTCTTTCTCCGAAAGGATCTCATCCCGGTGGATATTGGTCACGGGGACCTCGGCGGTGGGGATCAGGTAGAGATCCCATCCCTCGATCCGGAACAGGTCCTCCTCGAATTTGGGCAGCTGGCCGGTCCCGGTCATGGAGGCCGAGTTGACCATGAACGGGGGCAGGACTTCGGTATAGCCATGCTCCCGGGTATGGATGTCGAGCATGAAATTGATCAGGGCCCGCTCCAGCCGGGCACCCGCGCCCCGGTACAGGGCGAACCGGGCACCCGAGAGCTTGGCGGCCCGGGTAAAATCCAGGATTCCCAGTTTTTCTCCGATATCCCAGTGGGGAAGGGGTTCGAAATCCATGTCCCGGATCTCCCCCCACGTCCGCACGACCGGGTTGTCCGCTTCGCCCGCGCCCACGGGCACGGATTCATGGGGCATATTGGGGACCACCATGAGCAGGGCCCTCAAGGCCTCTTCCAGCTCGGGCAGATCGCGTTCCATCTCCTTTATTTCCGAGGAAACGGTCTTCATCTCGGCAATGATTGCGGAGGCGTCTTCCCCCTTCTTTTTCATGGCGGCGATCTCGTCACTCACCCGGTTGCGCCGGTGCCGGAGTTCCTCCAGGACGGCCAGCTTCTTCCGCCGCTTCCGGTCGAGGGCCTCGAACGGTGAAAGGTCCAGGTCATATCCCCGCTCTTCGAGCATCTTCCGGATGCTGTCCAGGTGGGCCCTTACGAATTTAAGGTCTAGCATAGACGTCTCCCCGGGAAAACATTCCCGCTGTCCGGTAAATCAAAATTTTCGCGTGGCTCCCGCAATTCACCGGGATATCCCGGTGACGACGGAGATCCGATCCGGGCAAAACGCCCGAACCGGACCAGGCCGTTTATCCGCTTATTACATGATATCCCGGGGATGGTCAAACCTTTTGAACGAGATTAAGAATTGCGGTTTCAACGCATTCATGCTATGCAATGCGCCATCCGGGTCGCGCCCTTTTTCGGACCCGGCGCCCCCGTCACCGGTGGCGGGCGGGAACCGATCACCGATTGTTTTCGAAACGTCCCGCGGATATCCGCTGTGACGGCGGAAAAGGACGCGCCTCAAAATGACCTCATCCGGATCACAGAAAAAAGCGAACCCCTTCTGGCGATTTTTCAGTTCGGTAAAGCTCACCATCGTTCTCCTGATCCTCCTGGCCGCCGCATCCATCCTGGGGACGGTAATCCCCCAGCAGGGCCAGGGGGCCGTGGACTTTGCGAAGCGGCTCGATCCGGCCTGGTTCCGGTTTTTCGAATTCCTCGACCTGTTCGACATGTATCACTCCCTGTGGTTCAGGGTCCTTCTGACCGGCCTTTCCCTCAACCTCGTCATCTGTTCCATCGACCGGTTCCCGGGGGCCTGGCGGCGCTTCAGGGCCGTTCCGAAACCGGACCGGAACCGGCCGTTCGCGGACCTGCCCGCGGACCGGACCTTTGTCGTGAGAACCGATGCCGCAGACGCGGCCGGGCGCGTGGGCCGTTTCCTGCGATCCCGACTCAAGCGGGTGAGGGAGAAGACATCGGGGGACCGGCACTTTTTTTACGGCGAGAAAGGTGCGTTTTCCCTTTTCGGGGTCTACCTGGTTCACCTGAGCGTCCTGGTGATCCTGTGCGGCGGACTCGTGGGTTCTTTTTTCGGGTTCGAGGCCTATGTCAATATCTCCGAAGGAGAAAAGACCGGAACCGTGGTCCTGCGCAAAGGGATGAAACCGCTCAAACTGGGATTCGAGGTGCGCTGCGACCGCTTCCGGGTCTCCTTTTACGACGACGGCGCGCCGAAGGAATACCGGTCCGATCTGACTTTTTTCGTGAACGGAGAGGCGGTGGCGGAAAGAAGCGTGCGCGTCAACCATCCCGTCCACTTCCGGGGGATCACCTTTTACCAGGCGAGTTACGGCAAGATCCCGGGAGGAAAGGCCCGGATAGGGATTTCGGGGGGCGGCCCGGACCAAGGGACGAAAACGGTGGAGATCACGCCGGGCGAGGCCCTTTCCCTGCCCGGCGGCGAGGGAAAATTCCTGGTGGCGGACGCCAAGGGGGATTTCATGGGAATGGGGGCCGCCGCGCGGATCCTGATCCGGCCGGAACAGGGGAAAGAAATCCACTTCTGGATCTTTGAACATCCGGAAAAAATCCTGCCCCGGCTTCCGGGACCCATGGCCAAGTCCCCCGTGTTCAACGCCTCCGCCTTCCCCCCTTACACGTTTTACCTGAAGGGGCTGGAAAGCGCCTATTATACCGGGTTGCAGGTGAACAGGGACCCGGGGGTCCCCATCGTGTGGACCGGCTGTTTTCTCATGATCGCGGGGTTTTTCATCACCTTTTTCACCTCTCACAGGCGGATCTGGATCCGGCTGCAGGAGATCGAGGGAAAAACCGTCGTGAGCGTGGCCGGGTCCGCCGGTAAAAATCCGGTGGGGCTTGAACGGGAACTGGCCAAGCTGACGGCCGACCTGAAGGCCCTCCTGTCACGCCCGGACGGCTCATGAACCCTCAAACCCCTTTACCAGGAAAGGGACACGGGACATGCTCAACACCATTATCCTCAGTTATGTGACCTTCATATATTTCGCCGCGTTCATGTGTTACCTTCTCATGATGGTCATGGGGAAGGACCTCCCGGGCCGCGTGGCCACGTGGCTTTCAGCGGGGGGCCTGCTGATTCACTCGGCCGGGATTACGCTCAGGTGGGTGACGTCCCACCGTCTGGGCATCGGGCACGCGCCGTTTTCCAACCTCTATGAATCGCTCATCTTTTTCGGCTGGGCCATTATGCTCCTTTACCTGATCATGGAATGGCGGACCCGAAACCGGTCCCTCGGGGCATTCGTAACGCCGCTCGCATTCCTGGCCATGGCCTACGCCTCTTATGCGCCGGACATCAACGACCGCATTCAGCCGCTGATCCCGGCCCTTAAGAGCAACTGGCTGATCGCCCACGTCATCACCTGTTTTTTCGGATACGCGGCCTTCGGCCTTTCCTTCGGCCTGAGCATCATGTACCTGCTGAAACGCCTGGACAGGGGGGAGGGGAAAAACATTTTCCTGCGATTGATCCCGGGGAAAGGGATCCTCGATGAATTGAACTATCAGATGGTGGTCATCGGGTTTCTCATGCTTACCCTCGGCATCATCACCGGTGCGGTCTGGGCCCACTCCGCCTGGGGAAGCTATTGGAGCTGGGATCCGAAGGAGACGTGGTCCCTGATCACATGGTTCATCTACGCCTCGGTGCTCCACTCCCGGCTGGTGCGGGGCTGGCAGGGAAAAAAGATCGCGATTCTCTGTTTCATCGGGTTTTCCTGCGTCCTTTTCACCTACTTCGGCGTCAACTACCTGCCGGGCCTCCACAGCTATGCCAAGTCATAGGTCATTCCCCGGGCGGACAACGGACCCTGATGACGCAGGAATCAACGGCGGGTGAGGCATCGGGGACCGCAGGCCGTACGGACAAGGACGGGCCATGTTCCCTCCAAACATTCCTCCGTTTGTTTCCTTCATCACAAGGCGCCTCAGGCAAAACGGGCACCGGGCCTACCTGGTGGGCGGCGCTGTCCGGGACGCCTGCCGGAACGCCCCCGTCACCGACTGGGATGTGGCCACGTCCGCCTCGTCCGGTGACATCACATCCCTTTTCAGCGGCATCCCCCACTTCTCTCTCAAACACGACACGGTGACCCTGGTGGACGCGGGGTGTCATTACGAGATCACTCCCTTCAGAAACGGGGCAAGACGCATCGAGGAAGACCTGGCCCGCCGTGATTTCACCGTCAACGCCATGGCCTGCGACCCGGATACCGGCGGTCTCATCGACCCTTACGGCGGTCTTTCGGATCTGAAGAAAAAACGGATCCGGGCCGTGGGAGATCCGGTGGCGCGGTTCACGGAAGACCCGCTTCGCCTGTTACGGGCCGTCCGGCTCGCCACGCTTCTCCGCTTCCGCGTGGAACCGGAAACGCTCCGGGTCCTGGCGCGCCTGGCGCCCCTCGTTTCGGACGCGGCCACGGAGCGCATCCGGGAGGAACTGGTGCGGATACTGACGGCCGAAAAGCCCTCTCCCGGATTTTACCTGATGGCGCGCTCCGGTCTCCTCCGGCACACGATTCCGGAACTCCTGGAGGGCTGGCGGCGGCGCCAGAACGCCCATCACCGCTACACCATTTTCCGCCATATCATGGAGACGGTGGACCGGACGGCCCCGGACCGGATCCTCCGGCTTACGGCCCTGTTCCACGACATCGCCAAGCCCCGCGTGAGGAAAAAAATCGACGGAACCTGGCGGTTTTACGGCCACGAGGAGGCCGGGGCCCGCCTGGCGAGCGAGATCATGGAGCGCCTCGCGTTCGACCGGCGGACCATCCGGAAGGTCACCCATCTCATCGCCCATCACATGATCGGATACCATGCCGCGTGGGGGGATGCCGCCGTCCGACGCCTCATCCGCCGGGTGGGTGCGAAAGAGATAAAAGCCCTCATCGCCTTCCGCCGGGCGGACATCCTTGCCCACGGCCGGGAGGGCCGGGAAGGGCTACGGCTCCTCCAGGAGCTCGAGGAGCGGGTGGCGTTCCAGATGCGCGTCCCCATCGTGACCCGGATGCGGGACCTGGCCGTCGACGGGCGGAAGGTGATGGCGGTGATGGGGATTCCTCCCGGTCCCCGGGTGGGTGCGATTCTCGCGGAACTGATGGAAGCGGTCACGGAATCCCCGGACCTGAATACACCGGAGCATCTCGTGAGACTGCTGGAGCGCAAAAAGAACCGGAAATCCTCCTGAATGGCCGGAGGACGCACGCGGACGGGCCGGAACCGTATCTTCTTGACCATTCCCCGCGGCTTCTCTATACTCCTTTGACCAAAACAACGGCACGATGTAATGGCTCAAAAAAGAGGGGTAGGAGGGTTTTTCTGATCCCGGTGGCAGGTTCACTGTGCTTCCCCTAAATATTGAGCTGTTACGACACAATGAACCCGAATCCAGAAAATAAGGAGCAAGCCGGTCAACGTGAAAAATCAGTCAAGTCCAGGCATCCTTGAAATCCTGTTGATTTTCCTTTTCCTGGCGGCGGGCGCGGGATGCGCCGGTGAATACCGGTACGTCACCCCTGAAAAAAAACAAGCGAAAAAACCTCCCTCCCAACAGGCCGTCCCCGGCCCGGCACCGTCCCTCCCGGCACCCGAGCCCGTACCCGACCCGGAACCGGCACCCGCCCCAAGGGCCGCGACGCCCGCTTCCGGGGAAAAATCGAGCCAGGAAATGCTCGATTCCGCTCTCGGGTTCTGCCAGGCCTCCGATGATTTCTGGGAACACGGGGACCTGGACAACGCCATCGACGCCCTGGACCAGGCCTATTCCCTCATCCTGAAAATCGGCGCCGACAATCCTCCGGAGATCCAGCAGCAGAAAGAGGACCTCCGGGTGACCATCTCCAGGCGCATATTAGAGGTCTACGCGTCGCGGCACACGGTGGCCAACGGGGACCACAAGGTGATCCCCCTTGAAATGAATTCCCACGTGGAACGGGCCCTCAAACTCTTTCAGGGGAAGGAACGGAAGTTTTTCATAAGCGCCTACCGCCGCTCCGGCCGCTATCGCCCTGCCATTGTCAAGGCCTTGAAAGCGGCCGGACTTCCGGAAGAGCTGTCATGGCTGCCGCTCATCGAAAGCGGTTTCAAGGTCCGGGCCATGTCCCGTGCCCGCGCCCTGGGTCTGTGGCAGTTTATCGCGTCAACCGGATATAAATTCGGACTCAAGAGAGACCGCTGGACCGACGAGCGGATGGATCCCGACAAGGCAACCCGGGCCGCCATCGCCTACCTGAAGGAACTGCACCAGATCTTCGGGGACTGGACCACCGTGCTGGCCGCCTACAACTGCGGAGAGGGGACCGTCCTGAGGCAGATCCGGACGCAGAAGATCAACTACCTGGACAATTTCTGGGATCTTTACGGAAAGCTCCCGTGGGAAACGGCCTTTTACGTCCCCAGGTTCCTGGCCGTGCTTCACATCGTGAACGATCCCGGGGCCTACGGTTTTACGCTCCCGCCCGTGGACGCCCCGGTGGAAACGGAATCGGTCACCATTGACAAACAGGTCCACCTGAAGACCATGGCCCGCTATCTCTCGGTCCCTTACGGCCTTCTGAGAGACCTCAATCCCGAACTGCGGCGCAACTCCACGCCGGACCGGCCCTATGCGTTGAAACTGCCGAAGGGAAAGGGCGCCGTGCTTCTCGCCCGGCTGGGGGACATCCCGGTGTGGCGCCCGCCCCGGGTGGCCTACGTGCGTCACAAGGTCCGGAAAGGCGAGTCCCTCTCCGTAATCGCCCGGAGGTATCGGACCAGCATCCGGGCGATCATGGCCATGAACCGGTTGAAAAGCAGCCGGTATATCAAGGCGGGGTGGACCCTGAAGATCCCCACCCGTCGCTCCCGGAGGGCCCTGAGTTCCCCGCCGCCCGCCCCGCCCGCTTATAAAATCAAGGGGAAATATGCCGAATACGTGGTGCGAAACGGGGATTCCCTATGGCGTATCGCCAAGCAGTTCGGAACCACGACCGAGGCCATCCAGTCGCTCAACCACCTGGACACAGCGGACTTGAGGATCGGGCAGATCCTGACCATTCCCAGGGGGATCCCTGAACTGGCAAGGATAAAGACCCGGAAGTACCGGGTCCTGAAAGGAGATTCGCCCTACACCATCGCACAAAAAAACCAGATGAAACTCTCCGAGTTTCTCCGGCTCAATCACCTGACTCCCCGCAGCACCATCTTTCCCGGACAGATCCTGCTGGTAAAAACGGAGTGAGACGGAAAACGGGTGAACGGAGGGGAAGGAAAACGGAAGGCCCGGCGCATTCGATCCGGAGAATACCCGTCCGTTCAACCGAGAATCTTTTCCGCAGGCCTCCTGTCCGGGACGTATTCGTGCGGGATGGTCCCCTCGTTCCATTCCTTTGACACGTAGAGATTGCAGTAACAGCTTCCGTATTTTTTCACGTCCTCTTCCCGGTACACGCACGGGCAGAGGATGTCCCGGTCCCGCTGGGCGTCTCCCGAGGCCAGGCGGCATGGACAGGCCATGTACCCGTATCGCTCCCGGTTCAAGATCAGGGCCTCCATGAGTTCCAGGACCCGGACATGATCTTTGTTAAAGTAATACCCTTTCGGTTCCTGGGCCTTTTTCAAGATCCCGTACAGCTTCTCCGCCTCGGTCATAATCCCAGTGCCTCCCGTATCTCGTCCTCCCTGTGTCCCACGATCACCCGTTCTCCGATAATGATGGTGGGGAAGGAACAGTTGGGGTTCCATTTCCGGAGTTCTTCAATCGCCGCGGCCCGTTCCTCTCCTTGGAGGAGATCCACGTCCTCGAACTCGTATGTCACCTTGCAATCATCCAGGAATTTTTTGGTGCTCTTACAGTGGCTGCAGGTACTTAGCGTGAACATTCTTACGGGTTTTTCCATCATGGTCTCCTCTGTCGATGGTCAACGATCCCCTCATTATCTGCGGGGCGCCGGGGAACCGGGAGAGCGCCCAATGCCCCCGGGACCGCTCCGTTGCGGCCCGGGGGACCGGGAATTTTTCCAGAGACGGCATCAAAAGGCCGAATCCGTCTTCCACTCTTCCCAGACCTTTCCAACGAGATCGGGGCCCGGTTTCAGGGTCGGTTTTCCCGGCTGCCATCCCGAAGGCGTCGCCTCTTCGCCATTGGTCTTCCGCACGTGCTGATACGCCTGGATCTGCCGGATCAGTTCCGCCACGTTCCGGCCAACGGGGGGCGTCAACACCTCGAATGCCTGCACCACGCCGTCGGGATCGATAATAAACCGCCCTCTCATCTCCACCCCGGCATCCTCGTTATACACGCCGTAGGCCTTCCCGATATTCCCGGGGCCGTCGGAAAGCATGGGAAAGGGAACGCCGCCGTCCACCATTTTCGACAGCTCGTAATCCTGCCACATCTTGTGGACGAAATGACTGTCCACGCTGACGGAAAGCACCTCCACTCCCAGGTCCTGGAGATCCTTGTACTTGGCGGCAACTGCCGCCAGTTCCGTCGCTCAGACAAATGTGAAGTCACCGGGATAGAAACAAAGGACCACCCACTTTCCCAGATAGTCCGAGAGCTTGACCTGTCCAAATTTTCCGCCCTGAAAGGCCGGGGCCTCAAAGTCCGGGGCCTTGGCCCCAACCGCTACCGATGCCATGACATCCTCCTTTCGTTTTCCCGTGTCCGTAGCCGGAGATTCTTTTTCATCCGGGCCGCCGACCGTCGCACCGGTCGGCTTGCCGCATCCGATTTTCAATTCCTTCACGTCCCCACCTCCTTTATCCTCTCTGCCGCCCGCGTCAACGACTTTGAAAAAACGCGGGGAAAGGGTTGATTCCCCCGGGGAGGCACGTGCTCCGCCCCGCATTTAGCGGGAAAAACGGCGCCACGCCTTTTCCCGGTCCTTATCGGCTGTCAGAAGGTCAATACTTCAAACCCGTCTTCCCTGTACCTGGCCATGGAAGGATGCCCGCCCATATCGTCCAGGAGCCGGATCCCTTGGGACCGTACCGCCTCCACCATGCCGGTCTTTCCGGAGCAGGCCTTGCATGCGCCGTCGATCAGGCCGAGGGCCTTGGCCTTTTCATAGAGCCGGGACATGGGATTTCCCTTGTGGGTCAGCTGCGGCACCAGGCCGGTGGCGGAACCCTCAATGACGATCTTCACCTCATATCCCCTTTCGTGCATGTCCAGGGCGTTCAGCAGGACATGGATAAAACACATGAACTCACCATTAAAAGCAAACAGCACGACTTTTTTCATAAAACTCCTCCTGTGATCAACCGTTCGACATCCATTGGCGCCCC
>CAZCVB010000040.1:0-13017 GCA_964501805.1 uncultured Desulfobacteraceae bacterium
CCCTGTACAGGGACCGGAGCGAGGGAGAGGCGCGGAGGGTGGCTTCCGGGTTTCTCTACGATATGGCCCATTCTATTGGAAAGGCGGATGCCCGGAGCTTTCATTCAAGGATGGGTGTGACCGAGCCCATCGAAAAATTCACCGCCGGCCCCATCCACTTCGCCTACACGGGATGGGCCATCGTCACGGTCCTGCCCGAGTCCAACCCCACGCCCGACGAGCATTTCTTCCTGATCTACGACCACCCCTTTTCATTCGAGGCCAACACCTGGCTGCAGCGCGGGGAAACCACCGATTTTCCCGTCTGCATCATGAACGCCGGGTATTCTTCCGGATGGTGCGAGGAGAGCTTCGGCATTCCCCTGGTGTCGGTGGAAATCGAGTGCCAGGCCAGAGGTGACGAACACTGCCGTTTCATCATGGCCCCGCCCGCTAAAATCGAGGAATACATCTCGAAATACAGTACCCGCGCCCAACCGGCCTCTGACAGCTCCAAGGGCATCGCCGTACCTGAATTTTTCCAGCGCAAGCGGCTGGAGGATGAGCTCCGAAGGCACCGGGACCACCTCCAGAAACTGGTCGAAGAGCGGACGGAACGCCTCACCCGGATCAATGAACAGCTTCAGAACGAGATCACGGAACGTCTCCAGGTGGAAAGGGCCCTCCAGGAAAGCGAGACCCTGTTGCGCGCCATATTCGACCAGACATTCCAGTTCGTGGCGATTTTGAAACTGGACGGGACGGCCATTAAGATCAACAAGACCGCCCTGAATTTCGTAAAGGCGGGAGAGAAGGATATCACGGGGATACATTTCTGGGAAACCCCGTTCTGGCGGGACTCTCCAGAGGGACAGTACCGGCTTCGCCAGGCCGTGGACATGGCGGCGAAAGGCCGACTGGTCCGCTTTGAAACCACCCATACCGCGCCCGACGGCAGGGTAATGAACGTGGACTTCTCTCTCAAGCCGGTCCGGGACGCCAGCGGGAAGATCGTCCTCCTGATCGCCGAAGGCCGGGATATCACCGATATCAGGCTGGCCATGGAGGATCTTCGCAGGCGGGAGGCCGAACTGAAGATTCAGTCCCGCCACCTGGAAGAGGCCAACGTGGCGCTCAAGGTCCTCTTAAAACAGATGGAAGAAAAGAAGCGGGAGGACCAGGAAAACATACTGGCCAACGTCAACCAGCTGGTCCTTCCCTATATCCAGCGCCTGAAAGGCACCCTTCTGAACAAGGACCAGTCCCTGCTCCTCCAGATGCTGGAGACGAACCTGGCGCATATCACCTCACCCCTGGTAAGCCGGCTTTCATCCAGCTTCCTGAATCTCACGCCCATGGAGATCCGCATCGCCCATCTCATCAAGGAGGGATTGATGAACAAGGAGATCGCCGATCTCCTGGGAAGTTCACTGAACACGATCTCGTCCCATCGTTACAAGATCAGGACCAAACTCGGTCTCAAGAAGAAAGGGATCAACCTGAGGTCCTACCTTCTCTCTCTTGAAGAATAGTGATTTTTTATCACCGATTTCACACCGAATTAATACCCTTGACCTTATGGGCCGTCTGAAATAAAAAGCAGGTAACTCGGCGAGGGTTCAGGCGATTTTCCTGGATCTCAAATTCACGCGGATTTTCATTCTCTATGGTTGTTGACCTTGTGAAAGGCCTGAAGCGGACGGCGTGGTGAGAAAGGGGTCTCCGGAAATCCTGTTTCCTGGAAACAGGGCGTACGGGGACATAAGGTGAACCCCTCATGCCCACTTCCCGGGTGGACGTTCAGAAAGGCCGTCACGTTTCGATCACAAAGACGCAGGGCTTGTTGATTGCACACTCTCACGCTCACATTCCCAGTGACTTTTTTCTCTCCTGTTCGTGTTGAAAAACGGCTTTCCTTTCCGTGGCCGCCGGGTTTGGATACGGTCGGTCCCGGCGTGAAAGGACGGCCAACTCCGCCTCGCGTCTGGACCTTCGTCTCCAAGCCAATGCCCCGTCGACATACGGGTCCCATTCTAACGAACCGAATCGCACCCCGAACCGGGTGGGATGTCCTGCGCCGCCGCCTGTCCCGCCCTCATGCGTTTTTCCGGAGAGCGGAAGCGGCGGAAGCCCCTGCCTTTTGTCAACTACCGGGTCGGCCCCCGCTTCCGGGAACGGCCCTTGCCTGCCCAGGACATGCAGGCAATACCTGAAGCACCCGGAAAAGCCCGCATCAGCGGGCGATGACCCGGAAAAAATAACCCTGAAGGAGAAAACTGAAAGAGAAACGGTTTCAGGCGCGTAGGAGACCCATCACCTACCAAAATTTATTTAACAGAGAGGAGGGACTACTGATGATGGAAAACAGGGACACCTTGGAACAGGCGCAGGAAGGACGGGTTGAAGAGAAGCGCATGCTTTCTCGAAGGGATTTTGTCCAGAAGGCGGCCAAGATGACGGGCGCCTTTGCCGCCGGCGTCTTTTACCTGAAACAGACCGGCAGTGTGGCCTATGCCGCCAAGCGCCGGGGGGACGGCTGCGCCCTTGATCCTGTAAAGATGGAGCTCAGGTTCAACCCGAAGCTGTGCGCCAGCTGCAAGTACTGCGAGATCGCCTGTGCCCAGTACCACGAGGGAGATGCCAATCCCATCACCCACCGGAACCATAACATCACCCGCCCGCTGCTTACATTCATGGGGGTGAGCGCCCTTTCCGCCAACGCGCAGGGTTACCCCCAGCCGTTGACCCCGGTAAGCTTCGGCGAGTTCAGCACCAACGACTTCTGCCGGCAGTGCGTATCACCCGAGTGCATGGACGCCTGCCCGGAAAAGGCCATCTACGTGGATCCCAAGACCGGGGCCCGGGTGGTGGATACCGATCTCTGCACCGGACGGGGGGACTGCGTGACCGCCTGCCAGTTCGGGATGATCCGGATCGACCCCGAGACCAAGCAGGCCTTCAAGTGCGACCTGTGCGGCGGTGATCCCCAGTGCGCGAAGTGGTGTCCGACGGGCGCAATCACGGTTAAAAAGCTTTAGAAAGGGAGGTGACATCAGATGGCGAAGAAAGTTTACGGGAACATGGGAAAAATACTCCATGTGGATCTGACCAGGCATACGTACAAGGTTGAAGACGCGACCAAATATTACAAGGACTGGCTGGGCGGCAGGGCCCTGTCCAACTACCTGCTTTTCAAGAACGTGGACGTGGCCAAGGTGGACCCGCTGTCCCCTGACAACGTGATGGTCATCAGCACAGGGGCCCTGAGCGGGACGGTTTTTCCCAGCTCCGGACGGACCCAGGCCGTCTTTATCTCTCCCTTCAACACCAGCGGGTGGGGCGCCAGCAACTGCGGCGGTCATTTCGGTCCGGCCCTGAAGTACTCCGGGTACGACGCCCTGATCCTCAAGGGAAAATCCCCGAAACCGGTTTACCTGTATATTGAAAACGACAAGATCGAATTTGTTTCAGCCAAGGGCCTCTGGGGACGGGGCTGTATCGACACCCAGGCCATGCTGCTGAACAAGCACGGCGTGGACGCCAAGCTCCTCTGCATCGGCCAGGCCGGTGAAAACCTGATTCCCTTCTCCAATGTCCGGACGGAATTGACCAATTCCATGGGCCGGACCGGCGCGGGGGCCGTGTTCGGGTCCAAGAACCTGAAGGCGGTGGTGGCCATGGGGACCAAACCGATCCGGATCTACAAGCCCAAGGAATTCTTCAAGCTCTCCAAGGAGGTCCGGGACAAGCTGATGGATCCCCACTACGGTAAAATCCACAGCCTTACCTACAAGCTCCTGGCCGCTTACGGCGTGCCCGGCGTGACCAACCTGATCGCCTCCACGGGCATGACGCCCATCCGCAACTGGCAGCGCTGCGGGATCGATCCCAAGTTCAATGAACTGGTCACCGAGTGGTTCGACAAGTGGGGCCAGCGGCGGGAAGGGTGTTTTAGCTGCCCGGTTCACTGCCATGCCACCTACGCGGTCAACGACGGGAAATACCCCTGCCGCGGCGGCGGTCCCGAGTATGAGACCACCACCGCCTTCGGGCACAAGTGCGACGTGACCGATGCCAGGGCCGTGCTCAAGCTCAACAGCATGTGCAACGACTACGGCCTGGACACGGTCAGCACGGGCGCGATGTTCTCCACCCTTATGGATCTCCGCGAGAGGGGAATCATCGACAAAAAATGGACCGACGGCGTGGACCTCAGGTTTGGAAACGGCGACGCCATGGTGGAGCTGATGCCGAAGCTGGTGTTCCGCAAGGGCTGCGGTAAACTGCTGGCCAAGGGGGCCTACCACATTGCCAAGGACATCGGACCCGAGGCCGTGAAATCAGTGTATCAGGTCAAGGGCATGTGCGCCACCGGCGTGGAGATCCGGTCCACCACGGGATCGGCCCTCCAGTTCTGCGTCTCGCCCCGTGGTATGCACCACCTGAGCGGGCTTCCCACGGCCGAATGGGTCAACTGGCCGCCCGTGGCCATTTACACCACCGGGTACAAGGAGGCCGGGGATATCCGGTCCTACCATCCCCAGGCCAAGGCCAAGCTGGTCCGGTATTATGAGAACCTCTTCTTCATGTCCGATTCCGTGGGCCTGTGCAAATTCACCTACGGCCACCTGGGCTGGTGGCATGACTCGGCCGAGGCGTTCAAATACATGCTGTCGTCGATCCGGAAGGGGATCTATTACGCCACCGGCATCAAGTACACCCAGAAGGAACTCTTTCACATCTACGAGAAGGCCTACCAGATCGAGCGGGCCACCATCGCCCTGAGGGGTATTCGCCGCAAGGACGATATGCCCCCGTACAAGGCGAGGACGGAAACCTGTCCCGGGGAACATCCCTTTGGGCCGAAACCGCTTCCGCCGATCGACATGGTAAAATTCAACAAGATGCTGGACGCCTACTACAAGGAGCGGGGATGGGATCGGAAGACCGGTATCCCCAAGCCGAAACACCTTGAAAGCCTCGGCCTCAAGGAAGTGGCGGACAAACTGAGGAAGGACCTGGGCGTCTAACCGAACGCCCCTTTGTTGACCTGAAATAAAAAGGCCCCGCCGTTTTTTCGGCGGGGCCTTTTTATTCGCCCCATGCCGGAACCCCCTCCCCCTGCATGAAGGATGACGGGGCAACTTCACAACCGGTACCGGGCGATCTTCCGATAGAGGTTCCGCACGCTGATATCCAGGATTTTCGCGGCCCTTGTCTTGTTTCCTCCGGTATGCAGGAGGACGCGACGGATATGTTGCTTCTCCATTTCCTGTAGACTCGAAAGGTCGGACCTTCCCGCGGGAAGACCGGTCAACGGGATGTCCCTCGTCCGGATGGCGGCGCCGGAGGAGAGGATCAGGGCGCGCTCGATAAGGTTGGCCAGCTCCCGCACGTTTCCCGGCCAGTCATAGGCCAGCAGCCGCTTTCGGGCCTCTTCATGGAGGGTCTTTGAAACACCAAGGGACCGTCCCTTGATCTTCAGAAAATAATCCGCCAGGAGCGAAATATCCTCCCGCCGTTCTCTCAGGGGAGGGAGATGAAAACGCACCACGTTCAACCGGTAAAACAGGTCCCGCCGGAAACGTCCCGCCATCACCTCTTCATCCAGGTTCCGGTTGGTGGCCGCGATGACACGCACGTCCACCCGCAGTTCCCGACGGCCGCCCACGCGCCGGAAGGTCCCGTTTTCAAGGACCCGGAGGAGTTTCGCCTGCGTGGCGGGCGCCATCTCCCCCACCTCATCCACGAACAGGCTCCCCTGGTCCGCCAGTTCCAGCAAGCCCCGCTGTTTTTCTCCCGCGCCGGTGTAGGCGCCCTTCTCGTGTCCGAACAGTTCGTTTTCCACAAGGGCGTCTCTCAGGTTTGCACAGTTGACGACAATAAAAGGATTGTCTTTCCGGGGACTCATCCGGTGCAGCACGCTGGCCACCAGCTCCTTTCCCGTCCCGCTTTCCCCTTCTATCACCACGGGGCTGTCCGTGTGGGCCACCTTTTTCACGTCGACCATCAGGCGTTTCATGGCAGAACTGCAATATACCAGCTCACCGTGGGGGTCCCGGGACCGGAGGGCGGCCCGCAGACGCGCGTTCTGCTCCTGGAGGGCCCCCTTTTCAAGGGCCTTTTCCACGATCATCTCCATCTCCGGCAGGCGGCACGGCTTGGTGAGATAATCGTACGCCCCCAGTTTCATGGCTTCGACCGCGGACTCGATACTGCCGTAAGCGGTGATCAGGATGACCTCAAGCAGGGGAGAAACCTTCCTGGCCGTCTCCAGGAATTCGATGCCGTCCATTCCGGGCATTCGAATATCCACCAGCGCCGCATGAAACGGGGCCTTTTCAAGGGCCGCCAGGCCCTCTTCCGCGGTGGAATACCCCTCGACCCCGTACCCCTTCCGCAGAAGACGTCTCTCATAAAGACGCCTCAGGGGGACCTCGTCCTCAAGGATCAGGACCCGTCTTTTATCCTGGTATCCCGCCATTCTTTTCCTTCCTCGGGAGAAAGACCCGAAACGTGGATCCCTCCCCTTCCCGGGTGGTGACGTCGATCCTGCCTCCCAGGCGTTCGACAATCCGGTAGCAGATGGAAAGCCCCAGCCCGGTTCCCCGGTCCGGAGGTTTCGTGGTGAAAAAGGGATCAAAAATCCGGGCCACTTCGACTTCACTCATCCCGATGCCCGTATCCCGAATGACGACCCAAACGAAATGCGCATCGGCGCCGGTCTCAAGGGTGATGCGCCCTCCCCTCTCCGTGGCGTCCAGCGCGTTCTTGAAGATATTCAGGATGACCTGCTGGATATGGGAGTGGTCCGCCCGGACCGGGGGAAGGGGCTCCTCGAGATCCAGGAACACCCGGTCCCCGTCGCCGCCCTCCGGGTATCCCGCCATGGCCAGGACACTCCGCACCACCTCGTTCAGATCCACCTCCACCAGGGCGCTCGGATGGATCCTTGCGAAATCGAGCAGGCTCCGGGTAATCTCCTTGCACCGGTAGGATTGATCCCGGATGGTCCGGGCAAGGGATTTGAGTTCCAGCAGCCGATCCGCTTTCATCCGGTCCTTCCACTCCTCCAGGAGGTCCATTATTTCCTCCGCATATCCCGCCACCGTGGCCAGGGGATTATTGATTTCATGGGCCACCCCGGCCGCCAGTTCGCCGAGACCGGAAAGCTTGCCGGCCTGAAGCAATTCCGCTTCCAGCCTCAGGCGTTCGCGGATATCCCTCATGATGAACTGTAAAGCCACCGTCTTTTCATGTTCAAGGACCCTGGAGACGCTCATCTCCACGGGTAGCGGATCCTGCCCCTCGACGGCACAAAGCTGCGCCCTGAAGGAGCGGACTTCCCGCCCCTCCCGAATCGAACGAAGCCGCTCCAGGAATCGTTCCCGGTCTTCGGGGCGAATCATGTCCTGGATCCGGCCCTCCTTCAGCTCACGCCATTCCACGTTCCACAGCCCCAGGGCCATAGGATTGGCCGACAGGAAACGTCCCTCCGTATCCGTGACCACGATTCCGTCCCGGGCGCTTTTGAAGAGGGTGCGGTAGCGGATCTCCGTCTTTTCCTTCTGGGTGACATCCTCGAAAAACAGGACAACGCCGGGACGGGGCGCCTTATCGGTAAAAAGGGGGATGACCTTGTAATTGAGGGTAATAAATCCCCGTGCAGGCGTCTCCACGGAGACCTTTTCCAGGGTGGCCGTAATCCCGTCGGAGATCCCTTTTCTTATATGGAAAACGGCATCGGAAAGCCCCATCCTCCGAAGGCAGGCTTCCAGCGGCATGCTGAAGGCATGGGCACGGGAAATCCGGAATATCTCCGTCATACCGGCATTCCACGTACAGATCTTGGAATCGCTGTTAACGACCATGATGCCGTTGGTGATGGACTGGATAATGTTCTCGTTGAATTTCTGGAGCCGCTCCATCTCCTTGAGGTACAGGTTCTTTCCCGTGGTGTCCTCAAGGATGCACAGGAGACCCTCGATCTCAAGGTTCTTATTCCGCAGGGGAACCCCCCGAAGGGTCATGTAGAGCCTGCGGCCGGTGAGCTGGGTGGTAAACGGCAGATCGCTCACCTCAAAGTTTTCACCGGCGAGGCCCTTCTCCAGGTAGCGGTCCAGGCCCGCCGCGATAACCATGGGGGAGTGCAGCCAGTCGAGTCCCAGGACCTCCTCAAGGGGCGGATTTCCGGCGATCTTCAGATGAGCGGGATTGGTGCTGGTGATAATCCCCTCCCGGTTGAGGGTAAAAATGGCGACCGGCGCGTTATAGATGATATTATAGTTGAATTCACTGATCTCCTTGTAACTCTCCTCTCCGCCGTTCCGGGAGGTCACGTCGTGGATCACTTCCACGCATCCGGTAACGGCACCGTCATCCGACCTGACCGGAGAGGACACGATATGATATGTGCGCTTCTCTCCCCCGGATAACGTCACCTCCTGTTTGCAGCTGGCCGGCCGCCCCGTGGAAAAGGCGGTCCATGCGGCACAGGGCTGGCATGGTTCGCTTCCTCCGAAGGCATGGTAGCAATAGCGGAAATTGTCGGCACACCGCCCGTCCCTGCTGGAAAAGGCGCGATACCAAAGCAGCTCCAGGTTTCTGTCCACCATAAAGCAACCCAGGGCGGGGCCGGGCACGCCGTCGAGGGAAATGACGATGTCTTTCGAGACATTGCGGGACATGAGGAAGATCTCCGTAAAAGACAAAGAATCGCAATCACGGCCGGGCGCGGATTTCTTCGCAAAGGCCAGTACCGCCAGCCGTACTATGTATGGATCACACCGGTTCTGTCAAGGCGGGATCGTCCATGCGCCAGTCCTGCCGATACGGTTCGACAGGCCCCGGGTCCGAACTTCCCGGAAGCCGTTTTTATCTCAGGCCGGTGTCAAAAAAGCGGGGGCAACAGAATTCCCGGGCGTGACAACCTGTCATTTTGTCATACCCCGGCCTTCCCGAAAGGTCGAAGCCAGATCCTTCCGGTTTTATTTAAGTTGTGATTCCAGGTAATTAGCAACATTCCGGCAACATGGCACACATATTGTATATTTTTTGTTTTCAATAGCCCGGAAAAAGGGCCGCATCGGGTGCACCGGCGACGGCCGTCCATATACCAACGACAACAAACTATTTCTACAGCAATCAATCAGGAGGCATTACAATGGCTGAATCCAGGACACCTTCCGGCGTGAAACTCAAGGAGATCTACTTACCGGAGGATCTGGGCACGTTCGACTATGACAAAAAGCTGGGCATGCCGGGAAGCTATCCGTTCACGCGGGGACCTTACCGGACCATGTACAGGGGGCGGACATGGACACTCCGTTCGCAGATCGGATACGGAACCCCCGGGCTCACCAACGAACGGATTCGGTACCTGACAAAACAGGGACAGACCGGGTTTACCATGTCCATCGACCTGCCCACCTCTTACGGATTTGACTCGGACCATCCCATTGCCAGGGGTGAAGTCGGGACCACGGGCGTCCCGATCTCCACGCTGGAGGACCTGGAAACCGTGTTCTCGGGTGTGCCCATCGGCGACCTGAGGGTCTCCCTGTCCATCCGGCCGCCCGTCTCCGCAGTGACCCTGGCCATGTACGTCGCCATGGCCAAAAAGAATGGCGTCGACCTGAAAAGGCTTTCCGGAACCCAGCAGGACGACCCCCTGTTCCAGATGAGCGGCGGCCCGCTTCAGACGCACATCCAGTTTTTCCCCCTGGACCAGATCATGCGGCTGTGCGTGGATGTGGCCGAATACTGTGCGCGGTACCTGCCGAAACTCAACTGGATGCCCGCCAACGGCTACAACATCCGTGAAACCGGCGTCAGCGCGGTTCACGAGGCGGCATTCGCCATGTCCGGGGCGCTTTATATCTCCGAAAGGCTCATGGAAAGGGGATTAAAACCGGATAATTTTCTGAACCGGCTGACCTTTTTTCATTCATCCGGTATCAATTTCCTGGAAGAGGCCGCAAAATTCCGGGCCATGCGACGGCTGTGGGCGCGCCTTTGCAGGGAACGGCTCGGGGCCAGGGAAGACCGTTCCTGCATGTTCCGGACCTCCTGCCAGACCGCCGGCTCCAGCCTGACCACCCAACAGCCGCTCATCAACATCGTCAGGGCCACGGTGGAATCCATGGCCGGCATCCTGGGCGGGGTCCAGTCGCTCCAGGCGTCATCCTACGACGAGGGGCTTTCCCTTCCCACGGAAAACTCCGCGACCCTGTCTCTGAGGATTCAGCAGGTGCTGGCGGAAGAGACAGGGATCTCCAGCGTCATTGATCCCCTGGCGGGCTCGTACATGATCGAAAGCCTCACCGACACACTGGAAACACGCATGGAGGAGATGATCGAAAAGATCGACGCCATGGGCGGGATCGTTGAGGCGGTGAGGGCCGGGTGGATCGAGGAAGAAATCAATCGATCCAGGACGGAACGCCTCAGGCGGATCAACACCGGAGAAGAAGTGCTCGTGGGGGTCAACCGGTATACGGATGAGGCCGAGGATCCCATTGATATCTTCTATCCCGATGAAGAGCGCTGGGAAAAAGAACGGGTATCGTATCTCACCCGTTTCAGGAAGAGGAGGGAGGATTCCTCCGTGAAAAGAGCGCTTGACGGGGTCAGGGAAAAGATGGGCACCGACGGGAACATGATTCCTGCCATCATGGACGCGGTCACGGCCGGAGCGACCATGGGAGAGATCCATGACGCCATGCGGGAGGCCATCGGTTTTACCTTTGAATATTGACGCCCTCGCAGAAAGGCCTTATCGCAGGGATCGGGAGATTCAGGGATTTCTGACAATCGGGCAGGCGCAGGGCGCCGGAATTACGGAGGAACACGCCGGAAATGGAAAAAGAGAGAAAATTGAGAATACTGGCCGGAAAAATGGGGCTTGACTGCCATGACAACGGGATTCTTGCCATCTCCAACCTCTTGAAAGAGAGGGGATACGAGGTCGTTTATCTGGGGTTGCATAACTCCGCCAGAAAAATCGTCAATTCGGCCATGCAGGAAGATGTGGATGTCATAGGGTTGAGCTTTCTATGCGGCACCCACATGCCGAGAATCATGGAACTCCGCCGGCTGATGGCCGAAAAAGACCTGGATATCGGTCTTGTGGTAGGCGGCGTTATCCCGCAACAGGACGCGGAAAAGCTGGAAAAAATGGGGATCCGGACCTTCCGGCCGGGAACCCCGATTGATGATATCGAACAGGCCATCCGGGAACTGGCGAAAAAAGGTTAGCCCGAAGTCCCCGGGCAGGCGGTGACGCCTTATTGACGGAACCGCGCCCTGCGCGCGGAAAACAGGAGATGCGATTATGGAGAAGTTGGTGATAGGAGAGATGGCGGCCGTTAACGCCAACCGGACACCCCACAAGATCGCCACCGTGTTCGGGGGCAGGAGAAAAACCTGGGAGGAGTTTGATGCGGATACCAACCGACTGGCAAACATGCTGGTGGACAGGGGTTTTAAAAAGGGAGACCGGCTTGCCGTCCTGAGCCAGAACTGCGACACCTACCTGGAATGGTATTTCGGCTGCGCCAAGGCGGGCGTCATTGTCGTCCCCATCAACTACCGGCTGGCTGAAAGGGAAATGGTCAACCTTCTGAGCCACTCGGAACCCGGTAGCGTAATCGTGGGGGACGACTACACCGCGACGGTTGACCGGATGCGGGACAGGATACCGGCCGGGATCTTTTTCGGCACAAAGACCTCCGGTAAAAACTGGCTGATCAATTACAACGACGCAGTCCAGACGTACCCGGACACGCCGCCGGGTGTCGCGGTGGAAGAAGAAGATGTCTTCTGCATCATGTACACCAGCGGGACCACGGGCCTGCCCAAGGGGGCGATGTCCACCCACCGGAACTACATGATGAACGCCATATCCGTGATGAACGCCCAGGGCATCGGTCGAGATGACATCAACCTGATTGTCGCGCCGCTCTACCACGCGGGGGCACTCTTCCACTCTCTCGCCTACATTCTCTGCGGGGGGACCCAGATCGTGCTGAAACAGTTTGACACAAAGGCCATATTAAAAACCATACAGGAGGAAAGGGCCACCAGTTGCCTCATGATCCCCACCATGCTCAACTTTCTGCTGAACGACCCGGAATTCGGGGACTTCGACACGACTTCCCTCAACAAAATCTTCTACGGGGGCGGCCCCATGCCCCTGGCACTTCTGGAGAAAGCCATATCGCTTCTGAAGAATGTCCGGTTCACCCAGGGATACGGTCTCACCGAGACACTGGAGGCCACCTTTCTCCTGCCGGACGACCACCTGCCGGGCGGGGATGAACGGAGAAAGCGGCGATTGGGGTCCGCCGGGACCGAGAATCCCCTGTATGAAGTCAAAATCGTGGACGATGACGGCAACGAGGTCCCCATCGGCACGCCGGGCGAAATCTGGACAAGGGGCCCGGCGGTGATCAGGGGTTTCTGGAAAGACCCGGAGCAGACGAAAAACGCCATTACAAACGGATGGTTCAAGACCGGGGACATCGGACGATTTGATGAAGACCGCTACCTCTATATCCTCGACAGGAAAAAGGACATGATCATCAGCGGCGGAGAAAACATCTACACCAAAGAGATCGAGGACGTCCTTCACGCCCATCCCGCCGTGCTGGAAGCGGCCGTCATCGGAGTTCCGGACCCGGCATGGGGGGAAAGCGTCAAGGGAATCGTCGTTCTGAGGGAAGGAAAGCGCGCCACCGATACGGAACTCATTGATTTCTGTAAGGACAACCTGGCCCGCTACAAGCGTCCCAGGAGCATTGAATTCGTGTCTGAACTGCCGAAGAACCCCAGCGGAAAGATTCTCAAGCGACAGCTCAGGGAACGGTTCAAGACAGTGAATTGAAGCAACCATCAAACTGCATATCGGACAACGGTATCCTTCGGGAGGCACACCATGACATATAAACTGGGCATTGACGTGGGCGGAACCTTTACCGACTTTCTCCTGGTTGACGAAAAGGGAAGACACAACATCTTCAAGACACTGACGACGCCCGG
>CAZCVB010000041.1:0-13002 GCA_964501805.1 uncultured Desulfobacteraceae bacterium
TTCATTCGACGAGGCGATTGGCCCATCAAGCTATCGCCTTGAGGCGATAGTAGTTTATTCAAGCCGGGCTTTTTCTTGCATGAAAGCGGCGGCTGTGTTAGTTGTTTGAAAACCGCGGGCGGGAGCGGCCGGACCGGCTGCCGCCCGTTAGCAGACCCGGGAAAAATGCCTTTCCAACACCTTGAAATATTTATTGAAACCACCGCAGGGACCGATATCGTCGATCTCTCGCCCCAGGTGGCCGCCGCGCTGGCGGAATCGGGGGTCCAAAACGGCGCGATCACCCTTTTTGTTCCGGGATCCACGGGCGCCCTGACCACCATTGAATTCGAAAGCGGCGTGGTCAACGACCTCAGGCAGGCCATTGAACGGATGGCGCCGGAGGATCTCCATTATGAGCATGACCGGAGATGGGGGGACGGAAACGGCTACTCCCACGTGCGGGCGGCCCTTCTGGGTCCATCCTTGCATGTGCCGGTCATCGCGGGTAAAATGACTCTGGGAACATGGCAGCAGATCGTGCTGCTGGACTTCGACAACCGGCCCAGGACCCGGCGGATCATCCTCCAGATTCTCGGAGAATGACCGCTTTCCCCTGTGGGACCGACGCCGCATGACGCGGGGTACTTTTTGAAAACATCCGGCAAGGAAAAAGGCCGAAGCGTGGGCCGGCGCCTTACGTTTCCGGACCAGGAATTCATGCAGGCCCTCTGCGGGGAACGGAACGCCCATTTGCGGGTCCTCGAAAAACAGATGGGAATCCGGGTGCACGTGAGAGGAAACGCGCTCACCCTGGAGGGCGGAGACCTGGAGACCGACCTGGCGGAAAAGGTCCTGACCCAGCTGTACGGCCTGGCCAGGGCCGGGTATCCCCTGTACGTCAACGATGTGGACTATGCGGTAAGGATCCTGAGCGGAGACCCCTCCTGCGAACTGAAAACGATCTTCCGGGACGAGGTCTATATTGCTTCAAAAAAACGGATCATCACGCCCAAAAGCATCAACCAGAAGGCGTATATCGACAGCATCCGGAAATTCGACATCGTCTTCGGTATTGGACCCGCGGGCACCGGCAAGACCTATCTGGCCATGGCCATGGCCGTCTCCGCCCTGATCAAGAAGGAGGTGAACCGGGTGGTGCTGGCCCGGCCCGCGGTGGAAGCGGGCGAACACCTGGGGTTCCTGCCCGGCGACCTGTACGAAAAGGTGAATCCGTATCTCCGGCCCCTGTATGACGCCCTTCACGACATGATGGATTTCGACCAGGCCTCCCGCCTTCTCGACCAGGGCATTATCGAGGTGGCGCCCCTTGCCTTCATGCGGGGGAGGACCCTGAACGGTTCCTTCGTCATCCTGGACGAGGCGCAGAACGCCACGGCCGAGCAGATGAAGATGTTCCTGACCCGCCTGGGGTTCAGTTCAAAATGCGTGGTGACGGGAGACGTGACCCAGACGGACCTCCCCAGCGGGAAGGTATCCGGTCTTATCGAGGCCGGCCGCGTCCTTCGCGGCATCGAGGGGATCCGGTTCGTCTATTTTTCCAGGGACGACGTTGTGCGCCATCCCCTGGTACAGGAAATCATCGACGCATACGAAAAAATGGAGGCGGACCGGCGGACCCGCAGGGGACCGGATCCGGCCGGCGCTCCCGTTCCTGAGGCGGATCCCCCATGAGCAGGGCCGAAAACGCGAAAATACGGGTTCCCCGGATCCGCAGATTCCGGGCCAACGGCGAACGGGATCTCCGGTCCAGGGGCCGGGCGGGCCGCCGGCGCGCCGTCTGGTTCGGCGATGCGGCGAAAAGATGGTACATCCTGATCGCCCTGAGCCTGCTCCTCTCCGTGCTCCTGTTCCCCAGTATCCTGACACGGCCCAGGATCTACAGGACCGGCGATATCGCGGACCGGGACATCAAGGCGTCCCGGGAATTCCTGGTGGAAAACCGGGGGCTCACCGAAAAAACCCGCCGGAACGCCGTAAAAGAGGTGGTCTCGGTCTACGATTTCGACCCCTCCGGAACCGACCTGATTTCAAGGATCCGGAAGGCGTTCAAAACGGGGCGGGAAGGCCTCGCCGAGACGCTTTCCCGGAAGCCAGCATCCGACGCCGCGACCCAGGGAGAAGACACCGCGCCGCCGGACCTGGAGGCCCTGAAAACCGCTTTTTTCGAAATCCTGGACATCCCGCCGTCGGATAGGGCCTTCGACATCCTGCTGAAGGCCCGGTTTCCCGCCGAAGCGGAAAAAATCCTCATTTCTCTGATCTCCCGGGTCCTCCGGCAGGGGGTCGTGGGAAACAAGATGATGCTCATGCGCCAGAGCGGAAAGGGAATCACGCTTCACGACATCCAGACGGGCAAGGACCTCCGGATAACCGACCTGGATCGCTTTTTCGACCTGAAGGCGGCCCGCGAATTTATCCGGGCCCAGGGACCGGAACTCAAGCAGGCCCTGATTCCGGGGATCCTGGTGGATGTCTGTCTCGACCTCTCTGCATCGCTGGTTAAGCCGAACCTGACGTTCAACAAACGGGAGACGGAACTGAGAAAAGACCTCGCCCGGAAGTCGGTTAAACCGTTTTATTTCAAGGTCAAAAAGGGCGAAATGCTCGTCCGGGAGGGAGAACGGATCTCGCCCGAAGACCTGGTCAAGCTCTCGGCCCAGAACCGTTTGCTCAGACAGACGGAGGTCATCGGCCGGGCACCCGCCATGGCGATCCTGATCGCGTTCCTGCTGGCCACCATCTACGTGGCCGGGCTGCTGGGGGGGCGTTCCTCCCGGGGCCGGCCCAAGGACCTCCTGTTCGACGCGGTGGCGCTCCTGGGCGTTTTCGTCGTGGTCATGGCCTCCAATTTCGTGGCAGGGGAGACCGCCCGCGGATTCCACTTTTTCTCCTCCAGCGCCCTCCTCTTCGCCGTTCCGGTGGCCAGCGGCGCCATGCTCGTTTCCATGTTTCAGGGGATCGGGGTGGCCGCCAGCTTTTCCCTGGCCGCCTCGGTCCTGGCCTGTCTGGTGACCGGGGGCCGCATGGAATTCTTCCTCTACTTTTTCATCGGTTCCCTGGTGGCGGCCCACGGGGTCAGAAAATGCTGTGAGAGAAGCGTGTTCATCAAGACCGGTCTGAAGGTGGGCGCGGTGAACATGGCCCTTGCCCTGTGCATCGAGGCCCTGAATGGACCCTTTTACAGCATGGAGTCAGCGGTGGCCCTTGCCGCGGCCCTGATCGGCGGCGTTCTGGTGGGCGTCATCGCCGCGGGCATCCTTCCCCTCATCGAAATGGCCTTCGGATTTACCACGGACATCAAGCTGCTGGAACTGGCCAACCTGGATCAGCCGCTCCTCAGGGAACTCATGGTCCAGGCCCCCGGAACCCACCATCACAGCGTGATCGTGAGCAACCTGGTGGAGGCCAGCGCCCGGGCCATCAACGCCAATCCCCTCCTGGCCAAGGTGGCGGCCTATTACCATGACATCGGCAAGATGAAAAAGCCCCTCTATTTTATCGAAAACCAGAAGGCCCGGGAAAACCGGCACGAAAAGCTGGCCCCTTCCATGAGCAGCCTCATCCTGATCTCCCATGTCAAGGACGGGGTGGAGCTGGCCCGTGAGTACCGGCTGGGCAGGGAGATCATCGATATCATCCGGCAGCACCACGGCACCAGTTTGATCCGCTATTTTTACGAAAAGGCCAAGGAACAGGCGGAAAAAAAGGGGGGAAAGGCCCTGCCGGTGAAGGAGGAGGATTACCGATACCCGGGACCCAGACCACAGACCAAGGAGGCGGGCCTCGTCATGCTGGCGGACGTGGTGGAGGCCGCGTCCAGGACCCTGGTGGACCCCACGGCCGCCCGCATCCAGGGAATGGTCCAGAAGATGATCAACAAGGTGTTTTCGGACGGACAGCTGGACGAGTGTGAACTCACGCTCAAGGACCTTCACGAAATCGCCAAGAGCTTTAACAAGACCCTGAGCGGGATGTTTCATCACCGGATCGACTACCCGGAGGCGGCGGGCAAACCCGTGCGGGCCAGAAAAGGGGAAAATGGAAATTCAAATCACCTGGGACCGGAGCGCGCCCGGGGTAAAAAAGCGGGGCCTTCGGAGGAATCTGGAGAGAGTCTTAAAAGACTTGGGCTGTCATGACCGGGAACTGAGCGTCCTGTTCACGGACGATGCCCGGATCGCCCGGCTCAATGAACGGTACCTGAACAGAAAGGGGCCCACCAACGTACTGGCCTTTCCCATGTCCGGCGGACCGGCGCCCGACATCGAATCCGCCATGCTGGGAGACGTGGTCGTGTCGGTGGACACGGCCCGCCGGGAGGCGGACGTGGCTGGGGAGACCATGGAACAGGCCGTCAACCGGCTCTTGATCCACGGTGTGCTCCATCTCCTGGGCTTTGACCATGAGACCGGCGCCGCGGACGCCCGCCGGATGGAACGGGAAGAAAACAGGCTCATGGGCCTGATAAGGGAGGAATAAAAATGGCGCGTTTAGCGGTAAACGTGGATCACGTGGCCACCGTGCGCCAGGCACGGGGAATCGACGAACCGGACCCGGTCCTGGCCGCGGGGCTCGCCGAACTGGCGGGTGCGGAAGGGATCATCTGTCACCTGAGGGAGGATCGGCGGCACATCAATGACCGGGACCTCCGGATCCTGCGGCAGACGGTCAAGACCCGGCTCAACATGGAAATGGCCGCAGTGGAGGAAATGATCGGGATCGCCCTCGATATCCGGCCGGACATGGTAACGCTGGTACCGGAAAAAAGGGAGGAACTGACCACGGAGGGCGGGCTGGACGTGGCGGCCCGGCCGGATCATTACCGGGAGGCGGCCTCCCGCCTCAGGGAGGCGGGCATCGAGGTCAGCTTTTTCGTGGATCCGGATGCGGCCCAGATCGCGGCGTCCCGTGACTGCGGCGCGGATATCGTGGAGATCCACACGGGCCATTACGCGGAGGCCCGCACCAGGGATGAGGCGGCCGCGCAGTTCGACCGGATCGCCGCGGCCGCGGCGCAGGCCGCGGAGGCGGGTCTCGGGGTCAGCGCGGGACACGGTCTCAACTACGTGAACGTCCTGCGTTTCGGGGCCCTGGCGCAGATCCGCGAATACAGCATCGGTCACAGCATTGTGGCCCGGGCGGTCCTGGTGGGGTTTGAACGGGCCGTGCGCGAGATGCTGGAGCGGGTGAAAGATTTCTGAGATGATCTACGGGATCGGCGTGGACCTCGTTCGGATCCGGAGGATCGAGGGCGTAATCCGCCGGTGGGAGGACCGGTTCGTGAACCGGGTCTTCACCCGCGAGGAGGCGGCCTTCTGCCGCCGGCGGAATTCCCCGTTCCCCGCGTTCGCCTTGAGGTTCGCGGCCAAGGAGGCCTTTTCCAAGGCGGTGGGGCTCGGGATGCGGAAGGGGGTTCGCTGGCGTGACATCGAGGTCTTCCACCATCCCGGCGGGAGGCCGGGGCTGAAGCTCTACGGGACGTGCGCGGACATCTGCCGGCAGGAGGCCATCACGGGGATCCACCTGAGCCTGTCCGACGAGGAAGGATACGGCATCGCCATGGTGGTACTGGAGAGAGGGGAGGGAGGGCCTTATGCTTAACGCCAGCGACATCATGACCACCCGGGTCATTACCGTGAAAAAAGAAACGGACCTCAAGCAACTGGCCTGGACCCTTTACCGGTATCATATCAACGGCGTCCCCGTGGTGGACGACGACGGCCGGCTCGAGGGGATCATCTGCGAGAGCGATCTCATCCGGAAGGACCAGAAGCTGCACATCCCCACGGTGGTGGCGATCTTCGACTGGGTCCTCTACCTGGAACGCCCCAGGAAGATCGAAAAGGAGATCCGCAGGATCACCGCTTCCACGGTGGGAGACCTGTATGTGAAGGACGTGGTCACCGTGGACGAGCGGACGCCGCTGGATGAAATCGCCGGCCTCATGGCCAGAAAAAAGATCTACACGATCCCGGTGATGGACGGGGACCGCCTGGTGGGCATCATCGGGAAAACGGATCTCATAAGGACCCTTGTCCCTTGAAAGAGGAATGTGTTATATACCATAGTTCCTCGGATCGGGAGACGGTGCGCCTGGGACGGCGCCTGGGCGGGGTCCTGGCGGCCGGGGACGTGGTGGGCCTGGCCGGGGAGCTGGGAAGCGGAAAGACCTGGTTCACCAAGGGGGTGGCCCTGGGTCTGGGCGTTCCCCCGGAGACCGTCGTCACCAGCCCTTCGTTTTCGCTGGTCAACGAGTATGACGGGCGATGCAGGCTGTATCACATGGACGCCTACCGCCTCGGCTCCCTGTCCGATTTCCTGGGGGCCGGCCTGGACGAATACCTGGACCGTGACGGTGTTGTGGTGATGGAGTGGGCCGACCGGTGGCCCGAGATCCTGCCCCAACACGCCGTCCGGGTGAAAATAACGATTTCGGGCGAACAGACCCGGGACATCGTCTTTTCCGCCGCTCATTCCCGGGGGCGGGAAATACTGCACCATATGCGACGGGACCATTGAAAACGTCCGGTTCCGAGCAGGATTGAAGAAAGGCGAAGATTTCGTCAGTAGGGGATCCCTGCGTTTCTGGAGGATCTATCCGCCTCTGGCGGGTTGAAAAATTCACGCCTGCCCCCGAATCCGCGTAGAAGAGGGCGTTTGCAACGGTCTCACGACAGGAAGGAGAACATGTCACTCATTGTCCAGAAATACGGCGGTACCTCCGTCGGGAGCATAGAAAAAATCCGGAACGTGGCCGACCGGGTGCTCGCGTCGCACCGGTCGGGCCACCAGATGGTGGTGGTGCTGTCCGCCATGTCGGGCCAGACCGACCGGCTGATCGCCCTGGCCCGCGAAATGACCGATGATCCGGACCCCAGGGAACTGGACGTTCTCATGTCCACCGGGGAGCAGGTCAGCGTGGCCCTCTTCGCCATGGCCGTGAAATCGATGGGACACGACGCCTGCTCCCTGCTCGGTTTCCAGGCGGCCATCCACACCGACCACCTTTACGGCCGGGCACGCATCCACGACATCAACGTGGACCGCATCCGCAGGGAACTGGAGCGGAACCGGGTCGTGGCTGTGGCCGGGTTCCAGGGCCTGGATGAATACGGGGACATCACCACCCTGGGAAGGGGCGGCTCCGATACCACGGCCGTGGCCCTTGCCGCGGCCCTTCATGCGGACATGTGCGAAATCTTCACCGACGTGGACGGGGTGTACACGACCGATCCCAACGTCTGCCCGAAGGCCAGGAAGATGGACGTCATCTCCTACGATGAAATGCTGGAGATGGCCAGCCTGGGAGCCAAGGTGCTGGAAATCCGTTCCGTTGAATTCGCAAAGAAATTTAACGTGCCGATCCACGTCCGATCGACGTTTACACAGGAGAGGGGAACCATGGTGGTGGCCGAGACGAAAGACATGGAAAAGGTGATGGTGTCCGGTGTCGCGTACAACAAGAACGAGGCCCGGGTGACCATCAAGCGGGTGCCCGATCAGCCGGGGATCGCCTCCCGGATATTCGAACCGGTGTTTACCTCCGGGATCATCGTGGACATGATCGTCCAGAACACCAGCGAAGACGGGCTGACCGACCTGACGTTCACGGTGGCGAAACCCGATTTCTACAAGACCATGAAGCTGGTGAGCGAGACCGCCAAAAAGATCGGGGCGGAAAAGGTCCTTGGGGACGAGGATATCGCAAAGGTTTCCATTATCGGCGTGGGGATGCGGAACCATGCCGGCGTCGCCAAGAAGATGTTTGAAATCCTCGCCCGGGAGAACATCAACATCATGATGATCAGCACCTCCGAAATCAAGGTGTCGTGCGTGATCGAGGAGAAATACACCGAACTGGCCGTGCGCGTGCTTCACGAGGCCTTCGGACTGGACCAGGCCCCGGGGGAGGAAGGTTAGGGGATGCCACTTAAACCATGGGAAAAAGAGAGGTCCTGAAATGAAACCAAAAAGACGGGTTCCGGACTGGCTGATCGGCCTTCTTGTGACGCTTTTTTTCCTGTTTATCACCTTCACGGGGATCCTGGACTTCACGGACGCCATCGAAATGAAGACATTCGACGTCCGGGCCAAAATGGCGGCGCCGGCCGATCGGAACCCCGATATCGAGCTGGTGACCATCACGGACGACGACCTCTCGGAACTGGGCCGCTTCCCCTGGCCGCGGAACATCCTGGCCCAGGGGATCCGGAACCTGGCCCTCGCCGGCGCCCGGGTCATCGCGCTGAACATCCTGTTCACCGAGCCGGAGCAGAGCGACGGGCTCAAGACCATGATCCGCCTCAAGGAGGTCTACGAGAAATCGGGCCTCGGCCAGCAGGGTCCCGGACTCGCGTTTTACAAGGAGCTGTCGCGGTCCGTGGCCGAACTGGATAACGACACGAAACTCTACAAGGCCATCGAAAAGGCCGGCAACGTGGTGCTGCCGGTCTATTTCGACACCCAGAGCACGGGGCGGGACACGAAGGTCCCCGATTTCATCACCAAATACAGCTACAAGAAGATCACCGGGCTGGACCAGGAGTGGGCGGTCTCCTCCCTCATCTGGCTTTCCAAGCTGAAACCCCTGCTCCCCTCCCTGGCGGAAGTCGCCGCGGGAATCGGCCACATCAACCTCTTCCCGGACCCCGACGGGGCGATCCGGAACCAGTACCACGTGATCGGATACCTCAAGGACACCTACTTTCCCTCCTTTCCCCTGGCCATCGTCAAGCTTTACAAGGGCCTCGGGGACGAGGACATCACCGTGAACCTGGGGGACGGGATCGACCTGAAGGTAAGCCCTTCCGCCGCCATCCGGGTGCCGGTGGTCAACGCCCAGATGGAAACGCTGATCCGGTGGAACCAGGGTCCGGACGTGGCGTTTCACCAGACCCCCTTCGTGAAGGTCTTCCGCAATCAGATCAAGACGAGCCTGTTCCGGGACAAGATCGTGATCATCGGCGCCACCGCGCCGGGGATCGGGGACCGCTACGTGACCCCCATATCGGCGAACCTTCCCGGGGTGGAGGTGATCGCCGATTCCGTGGCCAACATCCTGAACCAGAGGTTCTATTCAAGGCCCTCGTGGACGGCGATCACGGAACTGGCGGTCCTGATCCTCTTCGGCCTCTTTATCACCTTTGTGCTTCCCAGGCTGAAGGCCGGCATGGGGACCCTCACCACCTCGGGCCTCCTGGTGGGATACGCGGCCGCGGGGACGATCCTTTTCTTTTCGTCCAATATCTGGCTGAGGATCATGCCCGCCATATTGCTCCTGATCCTGGGGTATCTCCTGGTCATCTCCAAGCGCTTTCTCATCACCGAAAAGGCAAAGGACCGGGTGGAAGCCGATTCCGTTGAGACCAACAAGATGCTCGGCGTCTCCTTCCAGCAGCAGGGGATGCTGGACCTGGCGCTCGAAAAATTCCGGCGGCTTCCCCTGGAGGAGGAAGGGGTCAAGGATCTCCTGTACAACCTGGGCCTCGATTACGAGAGAAAACGGCAGTTCGCCAAGGCCCTGGCCACCTACAACCTGATCCTCGAGGACGGGGAAAAATTCAAGGACCTGGAGGAACGGATTCCCAAACTCAAGAACGCTGAATCGACCATGATCTTCGGGGGCGGCGCCACCTCCCATCCCGGAGATATCGGGACCCTCGGCGGGGATACGCGTCCCACCCTGGGCCGCTACGAGGTGCTGGGAGAACTGGGCCGCGGGGCCATGGGCGTCGTGTACAAGGGCGAGGACCCCAAGATCCACCGGACCGTGGCCATCAAGACGGTGATGCTGTCGCAGTTCGACGAAGACACCCTGGACGACATGAAGGAACGGTTCTTCAGGGAAGCGGAATCCGCCGGACTCCTCACGCATCCCAACATCGTGACCATTTACGACTGCGGGGAAGAACACGACCTGGCCTACATCGCCATGGAATTCCTGGACGGAGAGGACCTGGAGGAGTATACCGAGCCCGGACACCTCCTCCCCATGCGGGACACGCTCCACATCGTCGCCAGCGTGGCGGACGCCCTTGACTTCGCCCACCGGAAAAACGTGGTGCACCGGGATATCAAGCCGGCCAACATCATGCGGCTCAAGGAGACCGGAGAGGTCAAGGTGACCGATTTCGGGATCGCGCGCATCACGTCCTCGTCCCAGACCAAGACCGGCGTGGTCCTCGGGACGCCCTCCTACATGTCCCCGGAGCAGGTCTCCGGAAAAAAAGTGGACGGCCGGTCCGACATCTTTTCCCTCGGCGTGGTCCTTTTCGAACTGCTGACCGGGGAAAAACCCTTCACCGGCGAGGACATCACCTCCCTCATGTTCAAGATCGCGAAGGAGCCGCACCCGTCCCCCAGGGAAATCAACCCGAAGATCCCTCCGGTGATCGAAAAAATTATCGACAAGGCCCTTGAGAAGGAACTGGAAAAGAGGTATCAACGGGCCGCACAGATGGCCGGCCACCTGAAGCAGGTGATCGCCCGGATGGACCAGATCCTGGCCCGGAAAAAGGCGGGGGCCGGATGATCCTCTTCGCCGGCGTGGAGACCGGCAGGCCGCGGCGCCGAACGGGTCTTGAATGAATGATGATACTGGGCATAGACACGTCCTGTGACGATACTTCCGCCGGGGTGGTGGCGGACGGCCGGCGCGTCCTGTCCAGCGTGGTCCATTCCCAGGTGCGGCTCCATCACCCCCACGGGGGCGTCGTCCCCGAACTCGCATCCAGAGAACACCTGAAAAACATCCTCCCGGTGGTCCGAGAGGCCCTCGACAGGGCACGGGTGCGTGCGAAGGAGCTGGACGGCATCGCCGTGACCGTGGGACCCGGGCTGGTGGGTTCCCTCCTGGTGGGGCTTTACTATGCAAAATGCCTGGCCTACGCCCACAAAATTCCCCTGGTGGGGGTCAATCACCTGGAAGGGCATATCCTTTCCATCTTTCTGGAGGAGGACGCGCCCCCGTTCCCCTTCGTGGCCCTGACCGTCTCCGGCGGACACACGAGCCTCTACGATGTGCGCGGGTACGGCCGGTACACGCTGCTGGGCCGGACCCTCGACGACGCGGCGGGGGAGGCCTTCGACAAGGTGGCCAAGATCCTGGACCTGGGATACCCGGGGGGCCCGGTGATCGAACAAACCGCCCGGGACGGACGCCCGGGGCGGATCCCTTTTCCCCGGGCCTACATGGGAAGGGATTCCTTTGATTTCAGTTTCAGCGGCGTGAAAACGGCGGTGGCCCTGTATGTCCGGAAATGGCGGGAGAACCCGGCTGAAAACGAGGATGTCCGGACGGCGGATATCGCGGCGGCTTTCCAGGAATCGGTGGTGGATGTGCTGGTTCACAAGGTGATGGCCGCACGGGAGAAAACAGGCGCACGGACGGTGGTGGCCGCCGGGGGCGTGGCCTGCAACGGCCGCCTCCGGGCCCGCCTGACCCAGGCGGCCGCCGATGCCGGCGTGCGGGTCTTTTATCCCTCTCCGGCCTATTGCACGGACAACGGCGCCATGATCGCCGCCGCCGGATATCACCGGCTCCTGAACGGCGAAAGATGCGGGCTTTCCACGGATGTACGATCCCGGTACCCCATTTCGGATCTCTCACCCATGGCGCCCTGCGCGGCCGCCGCGGAGATTGAGTAACCAGCGGGGGACCCCGGGAAGCCCCCTTTTCAAACACGATCGGAAGTCCGGACTTTGACGCTCAAACGGCAGATCAGGTATTACTACCTGAAATTCATTCACCTGAAAGGGGAACCGAACGAACTGGCCCTGGGCATGGCCATCGGCGTCTTTTCGGGAATGCTCCCCATCGTGCCGTTCCAGACGGCCCTTGCCGTGGCCCTGGCGCTCTTTTTCAGGGCCAGCAAGATCACCGCCGCGCTGGGGACATGGGTCAGCAATCCCCTGAACTGGTATTTCCTCTACTTCTACAGTTACAAGCTGGGGGCCCTGGTCATGGGGCTTTCGGAACGCCGGGCCGTGTTCTCGTCCATCATGAAGGCCATCCGGTCCGGGGAGGCGTCCCTGGTGGTCGTCGGAAAGATCCTCGGGGCGGGCAGCGCCTTTGTCTCGGCATTCCTCGTGGGCGGACTCATCATGGGACTGGTCCTGTCTCCCGCCGCCTATCTGGTATTCCTGCAGTTCTTCAAATCCATCCGCACGTGGCGGCGGTCGCGCAAGGAGCACCGGGATTGGGGACCGGAAAAGCGATAAGAGGCGCCGCGCCGCCGCGCCCCAGGAAATCCCTGGGGCAGCATTTCCTGACGGACCGGGACGTTGTCCGGAAAATCATCTCCCGGGCCGGGTTCCACGCCGCGGACCGGGTCCTGGAGATCGGCCCCGGCCGCGGCGCCCTTACCTTTTCCCTGGCAAAACAGGTGGCCCGGGTGGCGGCGGTGGAAAAAGACCCGCGCCTGGCGGAACTGCTCGGGGAAAAGCTGGCCCGTGCGGGCCTTTCCAATGTCGCCATCCACAACCGGGACATCCTGCGGGTACCGTTCGAGGAGATTTTTCCCGCGTCCCCCCGGTTCCATGTGATGGGAAACCTGCCGTACAACATCAGCACGCCCCTCCTGGAAAGACTCGTTCGTCACCGGGACCGCATTTCCCGGGCCGTGCTCATGTTTCAATCGGAAGTGGCCGACCGTATCACCGCGAACCCCGGCATAAAGGATTACGGCGCCCTCACCGTGTGGGTCCAATATCACGCGCGGGCCCGGGTCCTCCTGCGCGTGCCGGGAAAGGCCTTTTATCCCAGGCCCCGGGTTGGTTCGGCGGTCATCGAAATCGACTTTGAAAAACCGTATCCCCGGCGGGCCCTGGAGGACGCGGGGTTCAGGCGGATCCTGAAAGGGGCCTTCGCTCACCGGCGAAAGACGATTGTCAATTCGCTGACCGCCACCGTCCCTTCCTGGAGCCGGCCCCGGGTTCGGAGGGCCCTGGAAGACTGCGGCATTGACCCCGGGAGGCGGGCGGAAACCCTCGACATGGAGG
>CAZCVB010000042.1:0-12989 GCA_964501805.1 uncultured Desulfobacteraceae bacterium
CTTTACGGCGTTTTTTCCTTTCCGTGATTCGTGACTTCCATGCATCCCTGTGGACTGAAGTCCCCGTCGTACGGTTACGGGGTCATCCGTGCCGCGGCGTGAAACATGCCGGGTGCGATAAGGGGCGCGGCCGGACATGTCGCGATCTCCGGAAAGCATAAGGAAAAACGGCCCCGGGCGTCAGGGAAGAAGGAACGGAGGCGGATCTGTTCCCGGAAAGCGGCGGGAGATTTTCCTTGTGCATCCTTCCGGGTGTTTGTAAAAATAGTTTTTCAGTGAGAGATAAAACCATGAGACACCTCAAACGATACCCGGCCGGGAGAACGGAAACGGACGGGGCCTCCCTGCGGGTCGAGAGGGTGGAAGGGCGGCGCGGTATGGGACGGTTCGCGCGGGTTCCCTGGCCCGTGTACGCCGATGACCCCGCATGGGTCCCGCCCCTGCTGATGGAGCGGCGTCAGTTCTTTTCTCCGCGCAATCCGTATTTTTCCCATGCCCGGTGCGCTTTCTGGATCGCCTACCGGGGGGCCGTCCCGGTAGGCCGCATCAGCGCGCAGGTGGATGCCCTCCACCTGGAGCGGTACCGCGACGCCACCGGTTTTTTCGGGATGATCGAGGCCGAGGATGACGCCGGGACCTTCAGCGCCCTTCTGGGGACAGCGGAGGACTGGCTCCGGGAGAAAGGGATGCGCCGCGTCCTCGGCCCCTTCAATCTCTCCATCAACCAGGAGTGCGGCCTGCTGGTGGACGGATTCGACGCGCCTCCGTCCATCATGATGGGACACGCCCGCCCGTATTTCGCGCACAGGATCGAAGAGCAGGGATATCGCAGGGAGAAAGATCTTCTCGCGTATCTTGTCGAGGCCGGTTTCGCCGCCCCCCCGCTGATGCGGGATCTCGCCGAAAGGGCCACGGCCGATGTGCGGGTCCGGTCCCTGCGTAAGTCCCGTTTTTCCGAAGACGTGGAGATCCTCCAGGACATCTTCGAAGACGCCTGGTCCGAAAACTGGGGCTTTATCCCGTTCACCAGGGCGGAATTCGAACACATGGCAAAGGATATCCGGCTCCTGGTGGACGTGTCCTTCGTCAAGATCGCTGAGGTGCGCGGGAGGCCCGCGGCCATGATCGTGGTGCTTCCCAATATAAACGAAATCATCCGGGACCTCGACGGGCGGCTTTTCCCGCTGGGCTGGCTGAGGCTGCTGTGGCGCCTCAAGGTGAAAGGGACCGCCTCGGCGCGGGTTCCCCTCATGGGTGTGCGGAAATGCTACCATGACACCCTGCTGGGCCCGATACTCGCCTTCCTGATCATCGACGCCGTGCGGGAACCGGCGCAAAAGAGCGGTATCCGGGAGGTGGAGATGTCGTGGATCCTCGAGGACAACACCGGGATGCGGAACATCATCGAGGCCGTCGGCGGGACGGTGTACAAACGCTACCGGATCTACGGAAAGGACCTGGATTGATCCCGCGCCCGGCAGGCCGCGGTGTTCATCCGGGATGAATCTTTTGAAAACAGGCATGAAACCGTTTACCTCCGTGGTGCTGGCGGGTGATCGCGGGCCGGGCGATCCGGTGGCCCTGGCCGCCGGTGTTCCCTGCAAGGCATTCGTTCCCGTGGGCGGAAGACCCATGGTATTGCGGGTGCTGGACGCCCTGGCCGAGGCCCGGGCGGTCGACGCCCGGGTGATATGCGGCCCCCCCCGGCGCCTCCTTCCCCGGGCCCCCGAACTGGATGCCCTTGTCGCGTCCGGGGCCGTCGAATGGGTGCCGAACCGGTCCACCCCCAGTTCGAGCGTGGCCGGCGTACTGGCGTCCCTGCCGGAGGACACACCCGTTCTCGTCACCACTTCCGACCACGCGCTCCTGACCGCCGAAACCGTGGACCATTTCTGCCGCGACGCCCGTGGAGCGGCCTGTGACGTAGCGGTGGGTCTCATGTCCCATGAACGGGTTTCCAGGGCATACCCGGAAACCCGGCGGACCGCGACACGCTTTCGTGACGGCGGCGTCTGTTCATGCAACCTCTTCGCGTTCCTGACCCCGCGGGGACGGGCGGCGGCGGATTTCTGGCGGAACTACGAGGGAAATCGAAAGAAACCGTGGCGGGTGATGGGGGCCGTCGGCTGGCCGCTGGTGATCCGTTATCTCCTGGGAAGGCTCTCTCTCCGCCGGGCGCTGGACACGGTATCGGCCCGGATGGGCCTGACCGTGAAGCCGGTCATGCTGCCTTTTCCCGAAGCGGCCATCGATGTGGATTCGGTGGCCGACTGGCGGCTTGTTGAAGGCATCGTGGAAGGGAGGCGTTCCGGCCCGCATTGATTTCCCTGCGGGAAAACGTTATACCCCGTGGCAGTGAAATCCGCAGATCCCCCTGACCCACGGTACCTGTGGGGCGGGACCGCCTGGAGACCGACGCCTTGATCCTGAACCGCTATGTCATACTGGAAATTCTCAAGCCGCTGACGGCCATGCTCGCCGTTGTGATGGGGATCTTTGCCGCCTACAGCTCGGCCCGCTATCTCTCGGATGCCGCCTACGGCCTTGTTCCCATGGGCACGGTCGCCGCCCTTATCCTGCTCAAGGTCGTCATCTCCCTCGAAGTGCTGCTGCCCACCACGCTCTATCTGTCGGTTATCGTCGGCCTGGGCCGGATGTACAAGGACGGCGAAATCACCGCCCTTTTTTCGGCCGGAATCGGGGTAAAACGGATCATGGGGATCGTGTTCGTCCTCTCCCTGGCGGCGGCCCTGGCGGTGGCCGGTCTCTCCCTGTACGTGAGGCCACAGGCCTATGCGCAGATGTTCCGGTTGAAGGCGAAGGCGAAAGCGGAATTCGATATCACCCGGTTCAAGGCCGGCAAGTTCTATAATCTCGGGAAAGGGAAGAAGACGATTTTCATCGAAAGGATCGACCATCGGAAAAACAGGGCCGAGGGGGTGTTCCTGCTGAACGACGATAACGGGATCCTGAGGGTTGTCACGGCAAAGGGGGCGCTCCGGGAAATCGAGCGGGACATGCCACGGCAGGGTCTTCTTTTCCTCGACGGGCGCGCGTATGAATTTCCGCGCACCGGGAGGGGCGTGGCGCGGTCCATGAGATTCAATCACTTGAGCCTCTCCCTGTGGCCGAAGGAGATTCCCCCCCTGGAATACAAAATCAAGGCCGCTTCCACCATGCATCTCGTCCGGTCCTCCGTGCCGCTGGATATCGCCGAGTGCCAGTGGCGGTTTTCGGCCCCCCTTTCCACGATCCTCCTGGCGCTTCTGGGAGTTCCCCTGAGCCGGACCACCGAACGGGAGGGAAAATACGCCAGGGTCGCCACGGCCGTCCTCATCTTTATTATTTACTATTTTATCGCCGCGTTGGCGAAAATTTTCGTGGAACGCGGCCTGGTTCCGGCGTTTCCGGGAATCTGGTGGACGCAGGGGCTGCTGGCCGTGCTGATGATCCTCCTGGTGCTTCAGCCCTCCATGCAGTTCCGGTCCGCCGCCGGCCCGGCACGTTGATCCGCGAGGGCTGCCTCTTTGAAGAGAAAGGGACCCGGGTCCATGCCCCGGGAGCCGAAAATGAAGATACTGGATCGTTACATAGGGAGCTGTTTTATCCGGCGATTCCTGCTGGTGCTGGCCATCCTCGTCTTCCTGTTCAGCTTTTTCGAATTCCTTTCCCAGCTGGATGACGTGGGAAGGGGAGACTACCGGGTGGGGGACGCCCTCGCGTTTGTGGCCCTCACCCTTCCGGGCCGGCTGGTGGACCTGATTCCGGGAGGCGTCCTCCTGGGCAGCATCATCGCGCTGGGGCTCCTGTCGGACAATCAGGAACTGATCGCCATGCAGGCGAGCGGCGTATCGGTGGGGCGGATCTGCGGATCCGTTCTTGCGGCCTCGGCGATTCCCATGCTGGCGGCGGGCCTGTTCATGGAGTTTGTCGTGCCGCCCCTGGACCGGCATGCCCGGGCGGAACGCCTGGCGGCGCTCACCGAAACGGATATCACCCTCACGGCCACCGGGTTCTGGGCCCGCAACGGGCCCTTCTTCGTCCACGTCCGAAAATCCCGCCCCGGCGGGGGACCCGTGGATGTCGATATATTCGAATGGGACCATGAGGGCCGCCTGCGGATTTTCACCCATGCGCAAAAGAACGACATCCGCCGCGACAAGAGATGGGTCTTCACCGACGTGACGCAGCGGGTCTTCGGCGACCAGGGCGTTTTGCTGCGCCGTCCCCCCAGACTCACCCTGGATTCTTTCCTGAGCGCCGAACAGATGGCGATTCAGGAACTGCCGCCGAAGGCCCTCTCGCTTTCGGAGCTTTACCTGTATACCCGGATGCTGACCGGGAGGGGAGAAAACGCCGATCAATACGAACTGGTGCTCTGGCAGAAGGTGACGGTTCCCCTGGCCACGGCCGCCATGGTCCTGGTCTCCCTGGTCTTCGTGTTCGGCCCGGGGCGCGGGACCACCGCGGGTCACCGGATCATGATGGGATCCACCATCGGCATCGGGTTGTACCTGATGAACCAGATCATCGCCGATTTCGGCCTGCTCATGGGCTTCAGCCCCGCGCTCACCACCCTGCTGCCCGTGACGGCGATCCTCTCTACGGGGATATGGCTTCTTTCGCGCGGGCCCTGAGGCCGCGGGTGTGCGTGAAGCAAGGGTGCCGTGAGCCGGGTGCCTGTTGTCAGGCCGTTGTGCCCGGGAGCGGGATCCGTTCCCGGCGTTCCGTTACAAAGCATCTCTTTTCGGGCGAGTAGACCCGCACGCAAAGATCGACCCGTCGCCCGTCCGGGTCCCTTCCGAAGCGGTACAGGTGGTAGCGGGCCCTGCGTCCCGCGTTGCGGCCGAGGGCCGATGCGGAAGGCACGCCGACGGAGAGGATCTTCCCCCATGGGGTGGGGATGGCGGTGAAAGAGGAGCGGTGGGTGTGGCCGTGGAGGATCAATTCCGCTCCGTTGCGCACGAGCAGGGCCCGGAAAGCGGCGTGGTCCGTGAGGCGTTTTCTCCGGGAGATGGTCCCGGGAGCCGGCGGGTGATGCATCAGCACCACCCTCAGGAGACCCCGCTCCCGCGTGTCGGAAAGGACCCGGCCCAGGCGTTCCATCTGGCTTTCACCGATGCGCCCCGTGGCGAGAAACGGAAGGGTGGGCCGGGCCGTTGAAACCCCGATCAGGGCGATGCCCCCCCGGATTCGGAGGAAGGGAAAGCGGCCCGCGGCGGCCGTTTCGTCCCCATCCGGGCGCATGTAGTCGGACCACAGCCCAAAGGTCCGGCGCCGGGGGGTCCGGACATAGGCGTCATGGTTTCCGGGGATCACCGTGACTTTCCCGGGGGGGCCCAGCGTCCTGAGAAGTTTCAGGCCCGCGCGGAATTCGGCGGGCAGGCCGAGGTGGGTCAAATCCCCGGTGACGGCGATATGGCCGGGCGCGGCGGAACGGATGTCCGCGAGAAGGGCGGAAAGGACCGCGTCCTGGTGCTCGACGCCCCGGTGCAGGCGCCAGGAGAGATACCCGAAGGCCCGTTTGTTCAGAAGATCCGCAGGCCGCAACTCTTCCATCGCCGTAAGATGCGGGTCGGAAAGATGGGCCAGGGTAAAGCCGGCGCGGCCGGATAGCGGTTCATGCCGGTCTGCGGATCCCGGCGGATCGGTCTTTACAAAAATCATGGGGGTAGTATACCATACTTCGCCGTCGGAGTTCAGGGCTTTGACGCCGAACCGGACGCTTCGGCGCGGGGCGCCGGGAGTTTTCTTCTTCCCGATCGGAGAGGGCCGGAACGCCGGACGATGAAAGGCGGGAAACGGGGGCTGAAGGCACCCTGTGGATCGAAAAAAGAGCGGGTCGCGGACTTCCCCGCGGAACGGAGACGGATGATGGGGCCATGTGCCTTTATTTTCAAGGAAAGCACGGTTCCCCTGTGGGGGCTGTCATCCCGGCGGCGGCTGGAGCGGGTGCTCCGGCGCGCCGGGATAACCGATTTTACGGAGGACCCCGGGACCGTTCCGGCCGGGACGACGGTCCTCCTGATCCGCGGCGATTACCTGTATGACGACCGGGTGATCAACGCCCTCGTGGAGACGCCCGGCCTGCTGCTGACCACGGATCCGGCCGGCGAGGGCACGGCCGTGGCGGCCCATGTGCCGGCCGAACTCGCTTTACAGGCGCTTTCGGTGTTAAAGGAGACATCCGGCGGAATTTCCCTGCCCGGCGTCCGGACGGAAGGCCCGGACACCCTGTGTCCCTCGTACCAGGAGCGGCTGCGAAAATCGGACCCGCCGTTCGTTCTGCCCGTTACGCCGGGAAACCGCCGTGAACTGGAACAGCGGCTCTTTTCATGGTCTTATAAGGGGGTGACCGACCTGGTGACCAAGTGGGTGTGGCCGCGCCCGGCCATGTGGTGCACCCGGATATGCGCCCGTTACGGGATCCGGCCCAACTCCGTCACCCTGGTGGGACTTATCCTGGTGATTATCGCCGGTCTGTTTTTCGCCCGGGGCCGGTTCGGATGGGGGCTGCTGGCGGGATGGCTGATGACCTTCCTGGATACGGTGGACGGCAAGCTGGCCCGGGTGACCGTCACCTCCAGTAAGTTCGGGCATCTTTTCGATCACATCATCGACCTGGTCCATCCGCCGATCTGGTACGTGGTCTGGGGGTTCGGCCTGAGCCCGGCCCAGGCCGATGCGCTGGGGTGGCCGCTCCAGGCCGTCCTCTGGCTAATCGTCATCGGGTATGCCGCGGGGCGGTTTGTGGAGGCCGCATTTACCCTGTGGGTGGGCCGGTTCGGCATCTTCAGCTGGCGCCCGGTGGACTCATATTTCCGTCTTGTCACCGGGAGGCGCAATCCCAACCTGATTCTTCTCACGGCCGGGGTCCTGGCGGGACATCCGGAGGCGGGGCTCCTGGCGGTGGCGCTGTGGACCGGGCTGACCAGCCTTTTCCTGCTCCTCCGGCTGGCCATGGCCGTGGCGACACGGATCGGCTCGGGCCCGCTGCGCTCCTGGCTTTCAGACATTGATCGGGGGATATACGACGGAACGCTCGCCGTACGCCTTTTCGGCGGCAGGCCCATGGGACGGGCGGGAGACCGGAATGCGTGACGGACCCGATCCGCCGGAGAGCGGAGGGGATGTCCGCCTCGGTGTCATCAGCAACCCCCGGAGCGGGGGCAACCGGAGGGGGATCGCCGCCGTCCGGAGGATTCTTGCGGGGCGGCCGCGGACCTGTCATTTCGAGACAACGGCGGCGTCGGAAGTGGGACCGGTGCTGGATGAACTGGCCGCCGGGAAAATAAACGTGCTGGCCGTAAACGGCGGCGACGGCACCATCCATGCCGTCCTCACGGAGATCTTTCGCCGGCCTGGTCCGCCGCCCCTGCTGGCGATCCTGCGCTCCGGCACCACCAGCATGATCGCGGGCGACGTCGGGCTGCGCGGGAGCCGGGAAAGCGCGCTCCGCCGGCTCCTGGCCTGGGCGGACAAAGGACGCTTCACGCCCGGGGTGGTGGAGCGATCCGTTTTACGGGTGGACGGCGCGCTGGACCAGAGGACCCTGTACGGCATGTTTTTCGGAATGGCCGGCATCTGCCGGGGAATCCGGTTCTGCCATACCCGGATCTACACCCGGGGGCTGGGCGGGGAGCTGGCCGCCGGCGTGACGCTCCTTCGTTTTCTGGCCTTGGCGGTGCGCGGAAACCGGCGCCTTTTCACCGTGCCGGTCCGGGTGTCCCTGGACGGAGCGCCCCCGGAAGAGCGGTCCCTGCTTCTGGCCCTTGTCAGCTCCCTGGAACGCCTGTTCCTGGGGCTTCGGCCTTACTGGGGCGGCGGGACCGGACCCCTTCACTACAGCGCCGTGGCCGCGCGGCCGCGACATTTTACGGCAAGCCTGCCGGCCCTGCTTTCCGGGAGAAGGGGCCGTTTCCTGGGGCCGGAGAACGGCTATGTCAGCCGGAACATCCACGAGGTCCGGCTCTCCTTCAGCGGGGACCTTGCCGTGGACGGAGAACTCTACAGGGCGGACAGCCGGGTCGGGCCCGTCACCGTGAAAGAGGGCGGGAAGGTTTTTTTCCTGAAATTATGACGATGGAGATTCCAGAACGGCTCATCCGCCTCATCCGCCGGGAGACCTCGAGGCCCGCGCCGCCCCCCGTACGCGTCCTGGCCCGGGCGCTCCTCGCCCGCTACGGCGATGCGGCCCTGGCGATCCTGTTCTACGGCTCCTGTTTCAGGAAAGGGGACGATGCCGACGGCATCGTCGACCTGTACCTCATCGTGGACAGTTATCCCCATGCCTTCCGCAGGTCTTCCCATGCGTTTTTGAACCGTCTCCTGCCGCCCAATGTGTTTTACCTGGAGGTCCCGTACGAGGGGCGCGTCACCCGTGCCAAGTACGCCGTCTTTTCCATGAAGGACCTCCGGCGGGGCGTTTCCACGGACTGGTTCCATTCGTATCTGTGGGGACGGCTGGCGCAGCCGGCGGGAATCGTGTATGCCCGGAACGCCCGGACGGCGGCGGCGGTACACCGGGCCCTTGCGCGGGCGGTGGTGACGTTCGTCTCCCGGGTCCTGCCGGTCATGCCGCCGCGATTCAGGGGGATCGAATTGTGGAGAAAAGGGCTTGCCCTCAGCTACGGGGCGGAATTGAGGTCCGAGCGGGGGGACCGGGTCGATGAACTGATCGGCGCGGACCCCGATCGCTACGCGGCGGCGGCGCGGTTCGCCATGCGTGCGGTTCCTTTTCCGGTCGCGGCCGCGGGTGGCGCCTCGGGGACATGGTATCGAACAACGATTCCGGCCTCCCGTCGGATGGCCGGCCGGATCGCCTGGCGCGTCCGCAGTATCCAGGGGAAGCTCCTCTCGGTCCTGAGGCTGGTCAAGGGGCTGTTCACCTTCCGGAACGGACTCGATTATATCCTCTGGAAAATTGAACGGCATTCCGGTATTCGTGTCCGGGTGGATCCCCGGCTGAGACGCCTTCCACTGGTGGGCACGGGGCTGCTTTTCTGGCGACTGTACCGGCGGGGAGCCTTCCGGTAGGCGGCGGGCCGCGGCGAAAATTCTATAGCGGTCCGGTCGCGGCGTTCATGATCCGGGAAAGGGGAAATAATTCTTTGAGGGAACGTTTTAAATGCTAACAAATTCTTTACATTACGGGCTAAATAGTATATATGCAAAATGTTTAATGAACTTTCGTCCGGAAAAGGATGGATTTTCATGTGTTGATTTTTTAATATTTATCGGGTCCTATACGGGGTGACACACGATTTCCCGGACAAAGCCCCCCGGGGCGGAAAAGACACGCGGTATCGCAAGGAGTTTTTTTTGACCATGCACGGTAAAGGATTGAAGCAGCCGACGCCGACCCGGAGTAAACTGGATTTAAAAATTGCGGATTTTTCCAGCCTGGCCCGCGCCCTTGATTACGCGGCGGGAGGACGGACCGGATATAATTTCTATCGCGGAGGAGAACTTCGCTCCGTTCTTTCATACGCGGACCTGCGTGCGGATGCGAGGCGCCTCGCCAGCCGCCTCTGCGGCCTCGGCGTGCCCCGGGGGGGGCGCGTGGCCCTGGTGGCGGACACGGATCCGGATTTTCTCCGGTTTTTCTTCGCCTGTCAGTACGCGGGCCTCATTCCGGTCCCGCTGCCGGCCCTGGTGCAGATGGGGGGCCGGGACGCCTACGTGAACCAGCTCCGGAGGTTGCTCGGTATCTGCGGCGCCGAGATCGCCGTGTCGCCGAAGGGGTTTCATCCCTTTCTGACGGAAGCGGCGGAAGGGCTGAACCTCCGTTTTACGGGGACGCCCGCCATGTTTGCGGATCTTCCCGAGGCCGATACGGAGCTGCGCCCCCTTGACGGAGAAGAACCGGCATACCTGCAATATACCTCGGGCAGCACCCGGTTCCCCAGGGGAGCGGTGATTTCTCAGCGGGCGGTGATGAGCAACCTGGCCGATATCGGGGTCCACGGAATCAGGGTCCGGCGGTCGGATCGTTGCGTGTCGTGGCTCCCCTTTTATCATGATATGGGGCTCGTGGGACTCGTGCTGGTTCCCGTGGCGACCCAGATGTCCGTCGACTATCTGAGCACCTTTGATTTTGTCATGCGCCCCCGGCAGTGGCTGGCGCTGATAACGCAAAACCGTGCCACGCTTTCCATCGGGCCGCCTTTCGGGTACGAACTGTGCGCGCGGCGGGTCCGGGAGGAGAATATCGCCGGGTATGATTTCAGCCGGTGGCGGTTTGCCGGTGTCGGCGCGGAGATGATCCGCGCGGAACAGCTTCGGGAATTCGCCCGTATTTTCGCTCCCTGCGGGTTCAGGCAGGAGGCCTTCGTGGCGTGTTACGGCATGGCCGAATGCTCGCTGGCCGTGAGTTTTGCGCCCCTCGGCCGCGGGCTGGAGGTGGACTGTGTCGACGGGGAGCGGCTGGCAAGCCGCAAGGAGGCGGTTCCGCTCCATGACCATGATCCGGGCGGCGGCCGCGGAAAGACCTTTGTAAAATGCGGGATTCCCCTTCCCCGGTATGAAGTCGAAGTGAGGGATCCCGAGGGGCGGGTGCTGCCGGAGCGCCGTTGCGGCACGCTCTTTGTCCGGGGGCCCAGCGTCATGTCCGGCTATTTCGGCGATCCAGAGACGACGCGTGAAGTCCTCTCCCCGGACGGCTGGCTCAACACCGGCGACGTGGCCTACCGGGCATCCGGCGCCATCGTGGTGACGGGACGTGAAAAGGACCTCATCATCATCAAGGGCCGGAATATCTGGCCCCAGGACCTGGAATACCTGGCCGACCTGCAGCCGGAGGTGCGCTCGGGGGATGCCGCCGCTTTTTCGATCCCGGATCCCGATGGAGGGGAACGGGCCGTCATGATGATCGAATGCCGGCAGTCGGACCCGGTGAAACGCGCCCGGCTGGTGGAACGGCTGAAGTCGGTCGTATTTGAGGAGATCGGCATCGAGTGCATGATCTATCTGGTGCCGCGCAACGTGCTTCCCAGGACCACCTCGGGAAAACTCTCCCGGTCGGAAGCGCGGCGACGCTTTCTTGAACGGGTGGGCGAAGAGGAGTTGACGGATTCCGGCATTGATCTTTATGAGCGGGCCATGTGCGCTTAGCTTTCGACCGGTTTCCCCCGTACGGATCATAATGTCCGGCCTCCCTTTCAGGCGCCCCCGGCGGGCCGGGCCGGAAAGGCAGGATGTCTCCCATAATCGCGCTTACCGGGGCCACGGGATTTATCGGCGGCGCCCTGATCCGGCGTCTCCAGGAAACGGAGTGGCGGGTACGGGCGCTGGCGCGTCCCGCCTCTCGGCGGGATCATCTTTCGGGCGTGGAGGCCCGCTGGATCGAAGGCGACCTTGAGGATCCGGAAAGCCTGCGCCGCCTGGTCCGCGGGGCGGATGCGGTGGTGCACTGTGCCGGCGCGGTGCGGGGAAGGACGCGGAACCATTTCTTCCGCGTGAACAGGGACGGCGTGGCCCGCCTGCTAAAAGCGGCGGTCCGGGAACATCCGCCGCCCCGTTTTTTGTTGGTCTCTTCCCTTGCCGCCCGTGAGCCGCACCTTTCACCCTATGCCGCGAGCAAGCGGGCGGGGGAGGCGGTCCTGGCTGCCGGGGCCGGGCGGATGCCGTGGGCGGCGCTGAGGCCGTCCGTGGTTTACGGACCCGGGGACAGGGAAGTGCTTCCGCTTTTTCGTTCCATGTACCGGGGGGTGGCGCCGGTGACAGGTCCTCCGGGGGCCCGCTTTTCGATGCTGTATGTGGATGATCTGGCCGGGGCGATCCTGAAGTGGCTGGCGCGGGGCGGAACGCGGACGCGCATATTCGAGGTCCACGACGGGACGCCCGGCGGGTACGGGTGGGGGGACCTGATCCGGATTATGGCCCGGTTGCGGGGAGGTCCCGTGCGGCGGATACGGGTGCCCGCGGTTCTCCTGGCGGCGGCGGCCGCCGTGAATATCGCGGCGGCGCGGATTACCGGTTACGACCCCATGCTGACACCGGGAAAAGTGCGGGAGATCGGGCACCCGCGCTGGGTGTGCGACAACACCCCCCTGATCCGCGAGACGGGCTGGTCGCCGCGGGTCCGCCTGGAAGAGGGACTGCGGCGGGTCCTGGACTTCCGCCGGTAGAACTCCGCCGCGCCCCGTTGGGGCGGGATGAAGGAACGGGACAACCCTATGCAGACTTACGAGGACATCCTGTCGGCCCTTTATGACATCCTGGGGCCGTTTACCGATGAAAACGTCTCCCTGGACGAGGGGACCGAACTGGCCGCCGATCTGGGCCTCGATTCCCTCAAGGTGATGAAACTCCTGCTCATGGTCGAGGACCGGTTTGATATCTCCATCCCCCTGAACGTCCTGCCCGACGTGCGGACCATCAAGGATTTCGCGGAACAACTGCAACAATTGCTGGCAGAAGGCTCCTGATGACGCTTTTCGACAAGTTTCAGGGGATTTCGGAGGCGCTCCAGACCCTCCGGAAGAGCGGCGCGGCCTCCGTCAACGTCCTCATGGAGCGCGTGATTTCCCCGTGCGAGGCGGTGGTGAACGGCCGTCGGACCATCCTTGCGGGCACCAACAATTACCTGGGTATCACGTTCGACGAGGGATGCATCCAGGCGGCGTGCGAGGCCCTCCGGCGGGAGGGGACCGGCACCACGGGCTCACGAATGGCCAACGGCACTTATGCCGGCCACGTGGCGCTGGAGCGTGAGCTGGCGGAATTTTTCGGGCGCCGTACCGCCATTATCTTTTCAACCGGGTATGCCGCCAACCTGGGGATGCTGGGGACGCTGGCCGGCCCGGGGGATGTGATCCTGATCGATTCGGACTGCCATGCGAGCATCTATGACGGCTGCCGCCTGGGCGGGGCCACGTTCATGCAGTTCCGGCATAACGACGCCGGAGACCTGGATAAGCGGCTGCGTCGGCTGGGCGATGGGGCGGAAAACGCCCTGGTGGTCGTGGAGGGCCTTTACAGCATGCTGG
>CAZCVB010000043.1:0-12968 GCA_964501805.1 uncultured Desulfobacteraceae bacterium
GGTTGCGGCCTTGGCCCGGGACCTGCGGCAGGACCATCCCCCTCCGCCCCCGCGGGTGGTGTCTTTCTCCTTCAAGGTGAACCCGGGCGATGGCGACACCGTGCGGTTCCTGCTGAAACCGGACGGCGGGACGGTTGACCTGGAAAGGGCCGGCGCATCGCCCGCCGGGACCGCGCAGTCGGGACCGGCCGCCAGCGTCATGGGGGCCCTGGCCCTGGACGGCTGCCGGGGGACCACTCTGGTCCTGGACGTGGGCGGGACCACCACGGACATGGCCGTGGTCCTGGACGGGATTCCGGTCCGGGCCCCGTACGGGGTGCGGCTGGGCCCTTACAGGACCCTGATCCGTTCACTCCTCACCCGTTCCATCGGCCTCGGAGGAGACAGCGAGGTCCGGTGGGGGAAACACGGTTCCCTCAGGATCGGTCCCGTTCGAAGGGGGATGCCCGCCGCCCTGGGCGGCCCGTCGCCCACGCCCACGGACGCCATGATCGTCCTGGGACTCCTGGACGCGGGAGACAGGGAAAAGGCCGTATCGGCCATGGAGAGATTGGCCCCTGCGGAGCAGGACCCCGTTGCCACGGCGGAACAGGTATTGTCGGAAATGGCGCGGTCCATCGCGGATGCGGCGCGGTCCTTCATCGATCACCTCAACTCCCGGCCGGTCTATACCATCCACGAGGTCCTTCGGGAAGAACGGGTCACGCCCGTCTCCGTGGTGGTGATCGGCGGCCCGGCGCCGTATGTGGCGGCCCGCATCGGGGAGGCCCTCGGGCTGCCGCACCGCGTGCCGCCGCATTTCGGGGTGGCCAATGCCGTGGGGGCCGCCGTTGCGCGGGTGACGTCCGAGGTCACCCTCCAGGCGGATACCCGGCGGGGAAGCGTGGTCATCCCGGAGGCGCGTCTCCACCGGGAGATCGACTCCGCCTTCGGCATGGACGATGCCATGGCCCTGGCGCGCGGGGCCCTGCGGGACGAGGCCGCGGCTTTCGGCGCGGACCCGGCGGACCTCGATATCACGGTCGCGGAACAGCAGGTGTTCAATATGATCCGGGGCTATTCCAGGACCGGAAAAAATATCCGCCTGAAACTGTGCATTACCCCCGGCCTCATCCCGGAGTGGAAGTGACCGCCGGGGCCCATGGAACCGGAGAGATGCCGAGGGGGTACAATAAAGAGATGTACGGGGTAACTTATCATGATACGCGCACCGCGCCGAACGGGATTGATCTTTTTCCCCGCCTATGACTGGGCCATCAGCCCCACGCACCCGGAGCGGGAGGAGCGGCTCCTGTACACCCAGGACCAGGTCATGGAGGAGGGGCTCCTGGATGTGGAGGGGATCGTGGAGTACCGGGTACGGCCCGCGACATACGAGGACATCCGGCGCGTCCATTTCTGCGTCCCGGACGAGGAGGCCGTGACGACACAGAGCCACCTCATCGCCGCGGGCGGGTCCCTGGTGGCGGCCGACGCGGTCCTCAAGGGGGAGGTGGAGAGCGCCTTCGCCCTGGTGAGACCGCCGGGCCATCATTCCCGGAGAGTGGTCCACGGGAACCGGGGATTCTGCAATATCAACAACGAAGCCATCATGATCGAGTATATCCGCGACACCTACGGTATCCGGCGGGTGGCCATCGTGGACACGGACTGCCACCACGGGGACGGGACCCAGGACATCTACTGGCACGATCCGGACACCCTGTTCATCTCCATCCACCAGGATGGCCGCACCCTTTACCCGGGGTCCGGTTTCCCCGACGAGCTGGGGGGGCCCAACGCGCGGGGCGCCACCGTGAACATTCCCCTTCCCCCCGGCACCGGCGAGGACGGGTTCCTGTACGTCCTGGAGGACCTGGTCATGCCGCTCCTGGAAAAATTCGAGCCGGAGCTGGTGATCAACTCGGCGGGCCAGGACAACCACTTCAACGATCCCATCACCAACATGAACTTTTCCGCCAGGGGATACGCCCGGCTGAACGCCCGCCTGAAACCGGACATCGCCGTCCTGGAGGGAGGATATGCCGTGGAAAGCGCCCTCCCGTACGTGAACGTGGGCATCATCATGGCCATGGCCGGGCTGGATACCGCCACCGTGAAGGAGCCCAATTACGACAGGGATTACCGGCCGCAGCCGGGGGATATCACCCGGCATATCGGGAACCTGGTACACGAACTGCGCGGCATGTTCCTGGAGGGCCGCCTCCCGGAGGAACGGTACGAGGAGGGAGAGATCGTCCGGCGCGACCGGGACGTCTTTTATGACACGGACGGCATCCACGAGCGGCAGCACGAAAGGATCCGTATCTGCCGGGAATGCGCCGGTGTCCTGTCGATTGACTCCTCCGCCACCACCGGGGCGCACATCCTGGCCGTGCGCATCCCCCCGTCGGCGTGCGCCAGATGCCGGGAGACGGGCCGCGCCTGGTTCAGCGAGGCCGCCGCGGGCCGGGGGTTTGACCATGTCTACCTCCAGGACCGGGACCGGGGGGGCTATGAGCGGGCCTGAACCCGTTTCCTGAATGGAAAAGGATGTGTTTTCACTGATCGGGGTCCGGCGGGGTGTGGGTCCTGATCCCGGGAACCCGACATGATGGAATATACCTTTGAACGGAAGGGAACGGAAAAGGGCGTGGGGTGGTTTTCCTGCGAGCCCAAAAAGGAGATGACCTTTGAATCCGGCCTCGAATACAGCCGCGCCCATCCCAACGACCAGTTCATGCGGAAACATCTCCTGGACCGGGCCGCGGCGCTGGATCCGGATGAACTGGCGGAGCGGATCGACGGCTCCCGAAAATCGGGGGATTTTCACCTCCTGGCCCTCTGTTTCGAGGCGGCGCTCCTGTATGGGAAGTTTGATCCCCTGAGGTCCCTGTTCTCCTCCATTGATGCGGAACCGCTGGCGGCCCGCACCCCCCTCATCTATATCCGCTGGGCACGGGAAAAGGATACACGCGAGAACCTTTACTGGCTCAGGCAGTTTTCACGAAACGCCAACCTGCTCGCTCCCCTGCCCGGGCCGGACGAAATGGCGTTTCCGATACCTTTTTCCCCGGAAGACCTGACCCGGTGGCGTTCGCGGGTGGTCTCCATCCGGCATATCGCCTCCGGCCGGAAACCGCCGAAATCCGCTCCGGAAGGGCGGATCCAGAGGGATGCGGCCAGGCGGATCACGGCGGAACTGGAGCGCTCGGGGGTCCTGTCGGGATGGGAGACCCGGCCCGACGCCACCCTCAGCCCCTATGCCGTGGAACGGCCGTGGAACCTGGACGTGACCGTCCGAAACGGCCGGAACCACTGGCGGCTGACGGGTTCCCCGGTGAGCTACGGCCGGGGGCTCAACATCCACCAGGGCCGGATTTCGTGCGTCATGGAGGCGGTGGAGCGGTATTCAGCGTTTGCCGCCTTTGACCGGGACCGGGCCGTGGGATTCAAGGCAGGCCATCGCTTGGTGAAGGGACGGTATTCGGATCTCGTGGCGCAGGGTCTGCTGGCGCTGGACCCGAATGAAATGTGCCTGGAGGTTCCCTACCGGGACCAGGAGATCCACTGGGTTCCCGGTGAACGGATGGACGGGACGGGCGGCCGCCCGGTCTACGTCCCGGCCCAGTTCGTGTTCCTCTTTCCAAACCTGGATGAAGTCAGTCTGACCAGCGGCCTTCCTTCCAACGGGCTGGCCGCGGGCCACACCGTGACCGAGGCCCGGCTCGCCGGTCTTTTGGAGGTCCTGGAACGGGATGCGGAAAAGGTGGTCCCTTTTTCAGAGGAACGGTGCTTCCTCCTGGAGGCGCGTGATCGAAAGGTGTCGGAGCTGCTTGAAGGATGCGCCCGGAAAGGGATCCATATCCGGCTGATGGATATGACTTCCGAATTCGGGGTCCCCTGTTACCGTGCCTTTGTCCAGGGACCGGGGGGCGTTATCCTGAAAGGGACCGGCGCCCATTTGGACGGGAAACGGGCGGCGGTGGCGGCCATGACCGAAATCCCGTATCCCTATCCCTACTGGTTCGGGTCCATGCCCGCGCCCCGGGGCCTGGATACGGTGTCGTACGAGGACCTGCCCGACTATTCGACGGGGTCGGCTGAGGGAGATCTCCGGCTGCTGGAAAAGCTCCTTCTTCTGAACGGATATCATCCGGTTTACGTGGACCTGACGCGCGAAGATACCGGTATCCCGGTGGTGAAGACGCTTGTCCCGGGGCTTGAGATCCTGACGGTCCTGGACCGGTTCTCTTCCCTGGGGATCCGCCAGTTCGGCCATTATCCGGGCATTTCGCGGTGAGCACCCGGCTTTGGAACAAAAAAAGGAAAATTTTGACTTAGGTCAATGCGCCGTGCGTGGAAAAGGCCTATCGTTCGGTCAAAATCGTAAAGAAAATCAAAATCAAAACTCGAGACAAGGGACAAGGAGGGACATCATGTTTTGTTTTCAATGTCAGGAAACGGCCAAGAACCAGGGGTGCACCATCAAGGGGGTGTGTGGAAAACCGGAAGACCTGGCCAATCTCCAGGATCTGCTGATTTATACCCTGAAGGGGATCGCCATTTACGGGGAAAAGGCAAAGGACCTGGGGATCGTCGACAGGAATGCGGGCGTATTCATCTGCAAGGGGCTTTTTTCCACCATCACGAACGTCAACTGGACCAACGAGTGGTTTGTTGAGCAGGTAAAGGAAGGGCTGAAGATCCGGGACGGACTGAAGGCCCGGTTCCTGTCGGCCTACAAGGAAAAAACCGGGAACGAATTTTCCGGGGACCTGCATGACGCGGCGGTCTGGTTTTCGGACGACGCATCCGAATTTTATGAAAAGGCAAAGCAGGTGGGGGTCCTCTCCACTGAAAACGAAGATGCCCGGTCCCTGAGGGAACTTCTCATCATCGGGTGCAAGGGAATCGCCGCCTATGCGGATCACGCGGCCATCCTCGGGTTCGAGAAAGACGACATCTATGGCTTCCTGATGGAGGCCCTGGCCTCCACCACCCGGGACCTGTCCGTGGATGACATGGTGGCCATGGTGATGAAGGCCGGCGAAACCGCGGTTTCGACCATGGCGCTCCTGGACGAGGCCAACACCACCACCTACGGTCACCCGGAGATCACGGAAGTCAATATCGGCGTCCGGAACAATCCCGGCATCCTGATCAGCGGGCATGACCTGAAGGACATGGAGGAACTCCTGAAGCAGACCGAGGGGACGGGTATCGACGTCTATACCCACGGGGAGATGCTGCCCGCCAATTATTATCCCGCGTTCAAGAAATACGATCATTTCGTCGGCAACTACGGCGGGTCCTGGTGGCATCAGAACAAGGAATTCGAGTCCTTCAACGGCGCGATCATCCTGACCACCAACTGCCTGGTTCCTCTCAAGAAAGACAACACCTACCTGGATCGCCTGTTCACCACCGGCGTGGTGAGATATCCGGGCGCCAAACATATCGAAGACCGGTCCGAGGGGGGCGCCAAGGATTTTTCCGCGGTGATTGAACGGGCGAAACAGTGCGATCCGCCCGTTGAGATCGAGACCGGGAAGATCGTCGGGGGATTTGCCCGCAACCAGGTGCTCGCGCTGGCGGACAAGGTTGTGGACGCGGTGAAATCGGGCGCCATCAAGCGGTTTATCGTGATGGCCGGCTGCGACGGTCGCCAGAAATCGCGGAACTATTTTACCGAGGTGGCCAAGGCCTTGCCCAGGGATACGGTCATCCTGACGGCGGGCTGCGCCAAGTACCGGTACAACAAGCTGGACCTGGGGGATATCGGCGGCATCCCGAGGATCCTTGACGCGGGGCAGTGCAACGACTGCTACTCCCTGGCCGTGATCGCCCTCAAGCTGAAGGCGGTCTTTGAACTCGAGGATATCAACGATCTTCCGATCTCCTTTGATATCGGGTGGTACGAACAGAAGGCGGTGGCCGTGCTCCTGGCCCTCCTTTTCCTCGGGGTCAAGGGGATCCGCCTGGGGCCGACCCTGCCCGCATTTGTTTCGCCCAACGTGCTCAAGGTGCTGGTGGACAATTTCGACATCAAGGGGATCGGCACGGTCGAGGAAGACATTGCGGCCATGATGGCCGGTAAATAAGGATGAAAACCGGGAATCCGGGGCCGGCCGCGTGCCGGTCCGGACCCGGATTCCGGAGACAGGAGAAGCGCCATGAAATGCCCGGGACAGGATACCCGGTACTGGAAGCCGGGAGCGATTTTTGAGGCCAAGTGCCCGGAATGCGGGACGGAAGTGGAGTTCTTCAAGGACGACACCACCCGGAAATGTCCCAAATGCGGCCACCGTTTTCTGAACCCGCAGCTCGATTTCGGGTGCGCCGCCTATTGCCAGTACGCGGAGCAGTGTATCGGCAATCTTCCGCCGGAACTTCTCGCCCAGAAGGAAAACCTGCTCAAGGACCGCGTGGCCATCGAGATGAAGCGGTACTTCAAGCGGGATTTCAAACGGATCGGCCATGCCACGCGGGTGGCACGGTACGCGGAAAGGATCGGAAGGGAAGAGGGCGGTGCCCTGGCGGTGGTCCTGTCCGCCGCGTATCTCCACGATATCGGGATCAAGGAGGCCGAACGAAAATACAACAGCACGGCCGCCCGGTACCAGGAGACGGAAGGCCCGCCCATCGCCCGGGAGATCCTGACCCGGCTGGGGGCGCGGGAAGAGCTGATCGAAGAGGTCTGCGATATTGTCGGCCACCATCACCATCCGAGGCCGGAGGAGACGGTCAATTTCAAGTGCCTGTACGACGCGGACCTGATCGTGAACCTGGAAGAGCAGAGGAAGGAACAGCCCGGCGATCCGGAAGACCTTGAAAAGGTGATCGCAAAATCATTCCTGACCCAAAGCGGCCGGAAGCTGGCCCGGGAAACCCTGCTGGAGAACGCATCATGAAGGTGATGAGAAAGATAATCGAGATCGATGATGAACTGTGTGACGGGTGCGGCCAGTGCGTGCCCGGGTGCGCCGAAGGGGCCATCCAGGTGATTGGCGGGAAGGCCCGGCTGGTGGCGGAGAAGTACTGCGACGGCCTGGGCGCCTGCATGGGGGAATGCCCCAATGGCGCGCTCAGGATCGTTGAACGGGAGGCCGACGACTTCGACGAGGCGGCGGTGGAGGAATATCTCCAGGAAAAGGAACAGGCGCAGGCGACGGCGGAACCGGCCATGGCGTGCGGCTGTCCGTCCACGCAGATCCGGGTCTTTGATACGCCGGCGGATGTCCCGGGCGCGGAAGACGGGGAGACCCCGGGCCGCGTCAGGACCCGTCTCACCCACTGGCCCGTGCAGATCCACCTGGTGCCGCCCACGGCTTCGTTTCTCAAGGGCGCGGATCTCCTGGTGGCGGCCGATTGCGTCACCGTCGCCTACGCGAACCTGCACGCGGATTTTCTGGAGGGCCGGGTGATCCTGGTGGGCTGTCCCAAGTTCGATGATGTGGCCGAATACATCCGCAAATTCACGGACATCTTCAAAACGGCCGATATCCGGAGCGTTACGTGTCTCATCATGGAGGTCCCGTGCTGTTCCGGCCTTCCCATGATGGTGAAACAGTCCATTGACGCGGCGGGGAAAGAGATCCCCGTGGAGCAGGTGGTGATTGGAACGCAGGGGAATATCCTGAAAAAGTCGACGCTTTAGTCGGCCGGGTCCTCTCTTTTGTTCGGCAACCAGGGACGCGGGTTGTTGCCGCACGGATTTTCACGCCCCCGGCGTGGCCCGGATTTCGATCCCCTTGCCCGAGAGGTGTTCTTTTACGCTGTTGATGGGAACCTCCCTCCGGTGAAAGATGCCGGCGGCAAGGGCGGCCTCCGCATCGGTCCGGCTGAAAACCTCGTAAAAGTGTTCCACGCACCCCGCCCCGCTGGAGGCGATGACCGGGATGGTCACCGCCTTTTTTACCGCCCGGACCAGTTCAATATCGAACCCGAGGCTGGTCCCGTCCCGGTCGATGCAGTTGAGCAGGATTTCCCCGGCGCCCAGTTCTTCGCAGGTCCGCGCCAGGGTCACGGCATCCAGGTCCCTGCCTTCCCGCCCCCCCCGGACCGTACACTGGTACCAGCAATACCGCTCGCCGCCGGGACCGGGGAAGGCGGTTTCAATGACGGGATGGGGCGTCTGGTCCGGCGCCGCCGCGTATACCCGCCTGGGATCGACCGAAATCACCACGGCCTGGTTGCCGTACACCCGAGAGATCTCTTCTATGGCGCTTTTTCCTGTTTTTTCCCCGCTTTTCAGGTAATCCTCCACGATCCGCACGGCGTCGCTGCCGATGGAGACCTTGTCCGCGCCGGAGCGGAAATACTCGGATGCGACCTGGAGCGCGGAGTAGGTCCGGCCGTCCCTGTCCGTGTAGTCCCGTATCCCGCCGCCGATGGTCAGGGGCACGAACACATTGACGGAGGTCTCCTTCAGCACCTCGAGCATGGGGAGGTCTTCCAGGGGAAAATCCCGGAACCCCGTGATGTTGAGAAACGTGATTTCGTCTGCCCCCTCTTCGTAATATCGCCGGGCCAGTTCCACCGGTTTCCCGAGATTCCGCACCTCTCCCTTTTCCCGGACATCGTACTGGTCCCCTTTCGTGACCACCAGGTCTCCCCGGTCGTTGGACCGGACGTCCAGGCAGGCGATGATCCGCCTGGCGATCCGGGTGGTTGCGGGGGAACGGGCCGGGCGGGCCGGCGCCGCATCGGCCCGGATAAAATTCTCCAGGATCGCAAGGCCGGGATCCCCGCTCTTTTCGGGATGAAACTGCGTGGCCACGATATTTCCTTTCTGGATGCTGCTGACGAACGGGTACCCGTAATCGGTGGTGCTCAGGATCACGTCCGGCTCCCTGGGGGCCACGTGGTAGGAATGGACGAAATAGAACTTCTCGTCTCCTGCCAGACCGTTGAATATCCTTGACGGCTGACGGATGGAAAGCCCGTTCCATCCCATGTGGGGAACGGCGCGGTCCACCTCGAAACGTTTCACCTCTCCCGCGATGATCCCCAGCCCCTCCACGCCGGGATCTTCCCGGCTCCTTTCAAAGAGGGCCTGTAGCCCGATGCAGATGCCCAGAAACGGCCGGTCCGACCGGAGATAGGTCCTCAGCGCTTCCACGTACCCCTTCCGGTGGAGGACCCGCATCATGCTGCCGAAGGCCCCTACCCCGGGAAAAACCAGCCGTTTTGCGGACAGGATGTCCTCCGGGCTTTGAACGAAGGTGATGGTTTCTCCCAGGCTTTTCAGGGCGTTGACCAGGCTCCTGACGTTCCCGGCACCGTAGTCCAGCAGGGTAATCATGACGAGATCCTTTGTTTTTTTGCGGGTCCGTGGATTCCGACCGTTTCGGTGGCGGTCTCCCCCGTTTTTCCGTCGGTGGAAGGCGAATTCCGGACGTCTATATACCACAGGTTCTCCGGGAAGGGGGAGCTTTTGTTTGCGCGGTCCGGAAGGACGGTCTTGTCCGGGGTGTCCGCGGCGCCGGGGCGTTCCTGTTTTTCGGTTGACACATCCCCCGCAGGTCACTATTCAGGTGGAAAGACAGGCAACACCCGGATGTTCAGGACGGGCCGGGATCTTTTGCGGAACCGTCAGGGATGAAAACCGAATTCGCGGGCGGGTGCCGCGGAATCTTTCGGAACCGTTGAGGGGAGGAACCAGTGGAAAAAACAGGCGTCTTCACCGACGAGGATATCCGGCAGATAGAGGCCCATGGGCTCACGGCGGCGGAGGCCTTCCGCCAGCTGGCGCTGTTCGAGGGGCCGGCCCCGCACCTGGATCTGCTCAGGCCCTGTACTCCGGGGGACGGGATCCGGGTGATGGATCCGGCGGATGCGACCCGTTTCGCCGGGATATACGACCGGGAAGGAGCGGATCACCAGTGCCTCAAGTTCGTTCCCGCATCGGGCGCGGCCAGCCGGATGTTCAGGACGCTTCTCTCCTTTATCAAGGGGGAAAGGGACATCATCCGGCAGGGCGTGGCGGACCTGGCTGAGAAGGGGGATTCCGCGGCGCGGGAACTTCTTGCGTTCATGGACGGGATCCGGAGGTTCGCCTTTTTCGACGACCTGAAGGGAGTCATGTCGAAAGCCGGGCTGGACGCGGATGCCCTGGCGGAGGAGGGACGCTTCACGGATGTGATCCGGTTCCTTCTTTATCCCGAGGGTCTCAACTACGCCGCCCTTCCCAAGGGACTCCTGAAATTTCATGCCTATCCCCGGGAGAGCCGGACCGCCTTTGAAGAACACCTGGTGGAGGGCGCCGACTATGTAAGGGGTCCCGGCGGTGAAAGCCGTCTCCATTTCACGGTCTCTCCCGAGCACATGGATGGGTTCATGAGACTGCTGGAAACCGTCCGTCCGGTTTACGAGCAACGTTTTCAGACCGTGTTCAACGTCTCCTTTTCCGTTCAGAAACCCGCCACCGACACCCTTGCGGTGGACCTTTCCAACCGGCCGTTCCGACAGGATGACGGGACGCTCCTCCTGCGTCCCGGCGGGCACGGCGCCCTGCTTGAAAACCTGAAGGACCTGGATGGCGACATCGTTTTCATCAAGAATATCGACAACGTGGTCCCGGACCGGTTGAAGGCGGAGACCTCCCGGTGGAAGAAGGTCCTGGGGGGATATTTCCTGCATGTCCGTTCGGGCGTATTCCGCGTCCTCCAGGGGCTGTCTTCGGGCCCCGCGGACGCGGCGGCAGCGGACCGGGCCGTTGCCTTTATCGAAAGGGAACTGGGCCTGCCGGTCCCGGAAGGGATCAGGACCGGTTCACCGGAAGAGAAACGCGCATACATTGTAAAGGCCCTCAACCGGCCCATCCGCGTCTGCGGCATGGTGAAGAATGAAGGGGAGCCGGGCGGCGGGCCGTTCTGGGTAAGGGAGCCCGACGGCCGGATTTCCCTCCAGATCGTTGAAACCGCCCAGGTCGATCCCGAGTCCGCGCGGCAGCAGGAGATCCTGAGGCGCGCCACCCACTTCAACCCGGTGGACCTGGTGTGCGGCCTCCGGGATTACCGGGGAAAGCCTTTCGATCTGGATGTTTTCGTGGACCCGACGGCGGTGTTCATCTCCCGGAAATCGAAGGAGGGGCGGGAGCTCAAGGCCCTGGAGCATCCGGGTCTGTGGAACGGCGCCATGTCCGGCTGGCTTACCCTATTCGTGGAGGTTCCCATCGTCACCTTCAATCCGGTGAAGACGGTGAACGATCTCCTCCGACCGGCACATCAGCCGGCATGAATCAAAAACCTCCCTTTGAAAGTGAATTACCCCACCGCAGGCAACGGGGTATCATCAAAAGCATTGAATGCCCCAGAGGGCGGGGAATACAACCCTTGTCCGCCTCCGGCGGATCAAAAGTACCGGCCCGCCATCATTGTTTTCTTGCCGGGGTCTAAAATCGTCTGGGCAGGATTTCGGAAAAACATCTTGACAGGGGAGGGGCGGTGATCTAAAGAGAGGCTTCAATACGCAATAGGAAATTGCGGTGGTGACACGATAGAAGTCGCCGTCAACCTTACAACTCGACATATATAAAATAACGAAAAGCCAGGAAGGCCTGAATGGATCGTAATCCAGAGAGGAATTCCCGGCTTTTTTTATGCGCGGGAAAGGGGGTGATGACGACCGGAATATTGTTTGGACAGGGCGGGGCGGAAGCCGCGAAGCTGTTAACCGTCCCGCCCTTTGAAGAAATCCAACCGGAAAAAGGTCCCGGCCGGATTCATTTTGGAATCTTGCCCATAGCGTTGCATAAGTCAAGCGCGCCGCGGACCCGGTGTGTCAAGGGTCGAGCCGGGCGCGCCCATGTTCGCTTCTGCCGCGTCAGGGTTGTTCCGGGACCTCGACCAAACGAAGGAGGAAAAGATTCATGAAGCGATGGCTGTTGTTGCTGGTCATGATGCCGGCGTTTCTTGTCCCGGGTGTTTGCAGCGCGGGGAATGACGATTATCTGAAGGAGCTGGAAAAGCTGCGGCACCGGATCGAGGAACTGGAGAAAAAGATTGAAAGGGGTGAGCGGGAACGCGCGGAAATCAAAAAGAAAAACGAGGAGATCCAGGAGACGCGCCGTGACTTTGAAAAGATCAAAGAGACCTTCGGCCGCCTGAGCCTGGGCGGCGGGATCACCGGGATCGTTCAGGGGACGGTGAACAATGACGGCAACGCGCCCGAATTTGGCGAGGTGACGGACGGGAGTTACTCCGTGGACCTGGAAGTGGAGGCGGACCTTGATAAATGGGGCACCGCGTTCGTCCACCTGGAGGCGGGCGACGGGGACAACGTCACCGACGAGCTGGGCGCCCTGACCGGGGTCAACGCGGACGCCATGGGATCGCAGAACGACCTGGAAGTGGCGGAGGCGTGGTGGGAGTTCAGCCCGTTCGGGTACAATCCGGTCACGGTGACGGTGGGCAAGCTGGATCCCACGGCGTACTGGGACGCCAACGCGGCGGCCAATGACGAGACCGCCCAGTTCCTGGCGGATATCTTTGTCAACAGCATTGCCGTGGAATGGCCGGATTACACCCCGGGATTCAGGCTGGATGTGACGCCGGGTGAATGCGTGGAGGTCAGCGTGGGGGTGCTTTCCGGGGACAGCGACTGGGAGGACCTCTTCGAAGACGTCTTTGCCGTCGCGGAAATCGGTTTCAAGGCGAAATTCGGCGGGCTGGAAGGGAACTACCGGTTTTACGGGTGGATCAACGGCGTGGACCACCTGGAATGGCGGGATGTGGCTCTTGGAAAGACCCGGAGCCACAAGGACAACCGGGGGCTCGGGCTCTCTTTCGACCAGCAGGTTACAGAAGACATAACGCTCTTCTGCCGTCTCGGCTGGCAGGACGGGGACATCGCCGGGGTGTCGTACGCGCCGGGCGGGGCCCTTGATCCCATTGCGGTGGAATATACCTGGTCCGTTGGCGGTCAGGCCACCGGCGCCAGGTGGAACCGCCCGGACGACGTGATCGGCCTTGCCGTCGGGCAGG
>CAZCVB010000044.1:0-12865 GCA_964501805.1 uncultured Desulfobacteraceae bacterium
TCCCGGAACACGACTTCGTGATGGACCGGGTGATCGAGCTGTTGAAAATGCGGAAGAAGTCGGGAAAACGATACAGTATCGTGCTGGTCTCCGAGGGCGCCAAACCGCGGGGGATGGAGACGATCCGGGAAAAGCGCGGACGGGACGGCTTCGGGCACTATTATCTTGGGGGCGTGGGCGGGTTCATCGCCGAGGAGATCCAGAAGAATTCCAGCATGGAGGTCCGTTACGTGGCCCTCCGTCACCTCCAGAGAGGAGGCGCCCCGACGGCCCATGACCGCCGCATGGGCCGGAAATTCGGGATCGCGGCGGTGGACATGATCGTGAACGAGGATTTCGGCCGCATGGTCAGTGTCCGGCACGGAGAGATCACCAGCGTTCCCCTCAAAAAGGCCCTGGACCGGCTTTCCCTGGTGGACGTGGAAAAGGCGTACGACACGACCAATTACAAGAGCCGGGACCAGATTCTCTGACAGGCCCCGGGGTTCGTTCAACCTTCCGGGTGACCTCCGGTCCGCTCCGTGAATATCTTCCCGGGATTCAGGATCCCCGCCGGGTCGAACGCCGCCTTGATCCGGGTCATGAGTTCAAGCCCGGCCCTCGGGATTTCCATCTCGAGATAGGGGGCCTTGGTAATACCGATACCGTGTTCCCCGGTGATGGTCCCTCCCATCCGGATCACTTTCTCAAACAGCAGCCTGACGATGGCCCGGGCCTTGTCAGCTTCACCCTCCGCCTCCGAGTCAAACATGATATTCACGTGGAGATTCCCGTCTCCGGCATGGCCGAAAGCGGGGATCGGGAGACCGTGGCGACGCCCCGTTTCGTCCAGGAAAGACAGGAGTTCGGGGAGTTTTCCGCGGGGGACCACGACATCTTCGCTGATCTTGTGGGGCCGCAGCCTGTAAAGAGACGGTGAGGCGTTCCGGCGGGCCTCCCACAGCCGTTCCGACGTCTCGGCTCCCATGGATTCCTCCACTTCCAGGGCCCCTTCTTTTTCGCAGATTCCACGGACCCGCCGGGCCCCTTCGGTCACTTCCGCCCGCTCTCCATCCACTTCAATCAGCAGCATGGCCCCGGCCCGAAAGGGGATGGGGAGCCCCATCTCGTCCCTCACGCAATCGATGCACAGGCGGTCCATGAATTCCAGGATGGTGGGGGTGATCCTGTTGCGGATGATCCCGGACACGGTTCTCGCAGCCGAAGACACGTCCGGGAAAAAAGACAGCATGGTCCTGTGCGCGGCAGGCCGGGGGATCAGGCGGAGGGTGACGGCGGTGACCACGGCCAGGGTCCCTTCGGAACCGACGATTAAACGGGTCAGGTCATAGCCGGCCACCCCTTTCATGGTTTCGACCCCGGTGTTCAGGATCTTTCCCGTGGGGAGCACGATGGTGAGTCCCAGGACGTAATCCCGCGTCACGCCGTACTTGACGGCCCGAAGGCCGCCCGCGCATTCCGCCACGTTGCCGCCGATGGTAGAGACCTCCAGGCTGGCGGGATCCGGGGGGTAGAACAGGCCCACCGCCTCCACGGCCTCCTGCAGGCGCGCCGTAACGACACCCGGTTCCACCTTGCAGACAAGGTTGTCTTCGTCAATCGACAGGATTCGGTCGAACCGGGTCATGTCCATCACCAGCCCGCCGTTCACGGGAACGGCCCCGCCGCTCATGCCGGTCCCGGCCCCCCTCGGGACAACCGGAAACCGGTGACGCGTGGCCAGATGCAGGATCTGCGAGACCTCTCCGGCCGTCCGGGGAAACACGACCCCGTCCGGCATGGCCGAAAGCCGGGTGGCGTCCATGCCGTAATCGGCCAGGATTTCCCCTTCGGTGATCAGGTGGTTCCGGCCGACGATCCGTCCAATTTTACTGAGGATTTCCCCGGGGATCATGTCTTCATCGGGGTCCTGCGTTTGAGCGCATGCTCCAGTGTCATGCGATCCATGTAGGTAAGGCTTCCGCCCATGGGAACGCCGAGGGCGATCCGGGAGATCATCAGGTCGCCGTTTTTCTCAGAGAGGACCTTTCTGAGAAACGCCGCGGTGGTCTCCCCCTCAAGGGTGGGATTGGTGGCGATGATGATCTCGCGAACCGATCCGCCGTCCAGGCGGCGCAACAGCTCACTGACTCTGAGATCGCCGGGACCCACGCCGTCCAGGGGCGAAAGGTTGCCGTGAAGGATATGGTACCGGCCCTTGAAAATCCCCGCCGCTTCCAGCGCGAGCTGGTCATCCGGCGTTTCCACCACGCAGAGGGTGCCGTCCTCCCGGCGGGGGTCCCGGCAGATGGCGCAGGGATCCTCGTCCGTCAGGTTGAAGCAGGTGGAACAGAGCCTTATCTTTTCCTTGACCTCCATCAGGCTCCTGGCAAGCCCCTCGGCCAGGTCGCTCCGGCTCCGCATCACGAACAGGGCCATGCGGGCCGCGGATTTCTGCCCGATGCCCGGAAGGCGCGTAAATTGGTCAATCAGTCTTTGAAGGGAGGGTGGATAGATTCCCATTGCACATCAACCCGTGTCGATCGTTCCGGCGGTATGCCCCGGGAGCATCCCCGGCTCCGCCTCCCGCGACATGTTGTGGGGCGGACCTAAAACATCCCCGGCATGCCGGGAAGGTTCATCCCCTTGGTCAGTTTCGCCATTTCCTCGTTCACCATGTTCTTCGCCCTGGACAGGCCGTCGTTTACCGCGGCCATGATGAGATCCTGGAGCATCTCCCGGTCCTCCGGGTCGATGACCTCCTTTTCGATCTGGATGGAGACGATCTCCTGCCGTCCGTTGACCACCACCGTGACCATCCCGCCGCCGGCGGAGGCCTCCACCGTTCTGTCCCCCAGCGCTTCCTGCATTTCAATGATCTTGGCCTGCATCTGCTGGGCCTGTTTCATGAGCTGGCCCATGTTGGGCATCCCCTTCATTTTTTCCCTCCTGATATCGGTTTGACGAGCTTTGCCTTCCGTCTCACCGGATTTCCCCCTGGAAAACGCGCAGCACGTCCCGCACCGGCCGGGGGATGTCGGATCGTTTTTTCGTTTCCATGTCCGGGGGACCGGCCCCCGGACGGGATGCATCTTCTCCGCACGGAGAAGGCGCATCGACAATGCGCACCTGCAACTTTCTCTCAAAGAACTCCCGGCAGAGTTTATGGAGAGACCCGAGATGTTCGGGATCATCAAAATATCCCGATGAGAACGATTTACCACCCCTGGCGATCTTGAGCATATCTTCCGTCTTTTCGATGAAGCGCCATTGCCTGAGAATTCCGACCATGCGCCTGTTCCTGGAAGAAACAAAAGACAGAAAATCGTCCCAGGTCTTTCCCTCGCCTTGCGGCGGAGGGGCCGACGGGCCCGTTTCCTGTGCCGTTTCCACCGGCCACCCCGCCTCCGGATCCACTACCCGGTCCGGCGCCTCTCCTCCGGGGGCCGGTGCCGACGGGCCGCCCAGCCTTTTTTCCAGGGACTCGATTTTCCGGATCAGTTCATCAAAGGAGAGAAAATCCCCGAGACGGCAGAGTTTGAGCAGGGTCGTCTCCAGGATCAGCCTGGGGTGGGAGGTGAGCCGGAGTTCCTCCTCCCGGCGGATCAGGAAATTGAGCAGCGCCTGGAGCTTTTCCAGCCCGGCCGTTTCCGCCTGGCGCACGGCCTCCTCCCGTTCGCCCGCGCTCATGTCCAGCAGGTGGTCGCCGGGGGCGATCAGACTGACCGCGAGGTTCCGGAACTGTTCCATGAGGGTCCGGTAAAATTCCCGGATATCGTAACCGTGATTATAGATGCGGTCCACGATTTCCAGGCATGTCCGGGCGTCCCCCTCCAGGATGGCGTTCGATGTCTGGAAAATAATATCCCGGTCGATAATGCCCAGGACATCTCCCACGTCCCTGTCCCGGACCTTCAGCCCGGTAAAGGAGATCACCTGATCCATCAGGCTCTGGGCGTCCCGCATGCTCCCTTCGGCCTCCTTGGCGATCAGGGTCAACGCGGTCCGGCTGATCTCGATGGTTTCCTTTTTCGCAATTTTTTCCAGGTGCTCCGTGATCCGGGCCACCGGGATCCTTTTGAAATCGAATCTCTGGCACCGGGAAAGAATGGTCACGGGAACCTTGTGAGATTCCGTGGTGGCGAAAATGAACTTCACATGGCCCGGAGGCTCTTCCAGGGTCTTGAGCAGGGCGTTGAAGGCCTGGCTGGTGAGCATGTGCACTTCATCGATGATATAAATCCGGTACCGGCTCGATGAGGGCATGTACCGGATGTTTTCCCTGAGTTCGCGGATTTCGTCGATCCCGCGGTTGGAGGCCCCGTCGATTTCCTGGACATCCACGGACGACCCGTCCGTGATCTGCCGGCAGGAAGGGCAGGCATTGCAGGGAACGCCGGGCTCGCCTTCCTCGCAATTGAGGGCCTTTGCCAGGATGCGCGCAACGGAAGTTTTTCCCACGCCCCTGGGGCCCCCGAACAGGTAGGCGTGGGTCACCCGGTCGTTCCGGATGGCGTTGACCAGCGTCCGGGTCACATGTTCCTGGCCGACCACGTCTTCAAACACCTGCGGCCGCCATTTCCTGGCTAAGACTTCATAAGGCATTCGTGTCCACCCCAAAAGGAGGGATCGCTAAAAAAACGGCGCTTTCACGGGCCGTTCGGGCCCCATGGATCCCGCGGTTCTCCCGCGAAACCGTGAACAACAGCCGATCCGCCGCTGGAGACATGGTGAAGCATCCCGGTCAGTTTATCGGTATTGACTGGATGTCTGCTTGCCCCACCGGGAGACCGGGGAGCGGAAGGGCCGGGCTGTGATGGCGGAGAGAGAGGGATTCGAACCCTCGGTGCCACTATTCGCAGCACACGCGATTTCCAGTCGCGCTCCTTCGGCCAGCTCGGACATCTCTCCGGCAACCCGCACATAATTTTCTGGCGGAGAGGGTGGGATTCGAACCCACGTGCCCCGCTGTTCACGGGACAAATCGATTTCGAGTCGACCCCGTTACGACCACTTCGGTACCTCTCCTTACGAAACAAGACCTTTCAGATCAGGAGGGCCTCCGGCCGTTACCCGGAGATCCGCTTCCATCACCCTGTTGCGCGCCGGGCCCTGAAAAAATCCTGTATCAATGCCCGGCATTCCGGGGCCATGATCCCGGACGTCACAGCCATTGTGTGGTTCAGCCGTTCATCCGCCGCAAGGTCATACAGGGATCCCGCGGCCCCGGCCTTCGCGTCAAAGGCACCGAACACGAGACGGGCCACCCTGGCATGAAGGGCCGCGCCCATGCACATGAGACACGGCTCAATGGTGACCACCAGGATCGTGTCCGTCAGGCGGTAGTTGTGAAAGGCCTGTGCCGCCTTTCGCATGACCAGGATTTCCGCGTGGGCCGTGGGATCACAGAGGGCCACGGGCCGGTTGTGGGCCCGGGAAACGACCCGTCCATCCGCGGTCGCCAGCACCGCCCCCACCGGGACCTCCCCGAGGGAGAATCCCTTCCGGGCCTCCTCGAGGGCCGCTTCCATGAGGTCATGAAAATCCGGTGCCATTAATGTCATTTCTATCATACTCCCGTTTCCCGCGTCAACTTCATTCAGGGCCGGGATACCGAATATGGAGGCGCCCGGCCCGCGTGAATTTTACAACACAAATGCAACATGCATCATATTTACATACGATAACGTATTTTTTTGATCATAGCTCTGTTCCCGTTCTCCCGTTCTTTGGTTCTTTATCTCTGCCGGTCATGCCACGGACGGCCCACCGATGTGCAGGCCCGGCGGAAGCCCTCGAAGAACGGAGCCATTAAAAAACTGTAGTACGTGCAGGAAAACGATCTCGTGGCGGCCGCCTGCATGACGGACGCGAAAGGTGACCGCAGCCTCCCGCCGTCGAAACAGGAGGACCCATGGCCGGGCGGCTGGTGGAGCTCTTCGCGGCGCACCACCGGGCCAGTTACGGCGGGTGCAAGGTGGGGGTCGGCGACGTGCTCATCGGGGCGACGGCGGCCGTCGCCGAAACCCTCGGCATCGGGAATGCCGCCCATGTCAGGGACAAGATAGCGGAGATGATCCACCTGAACGAGACCCTGCATGCCGGGGCGCTGGCCAGTGCGTGCAGGGGGTATCGCACGTCCAGCGGCGCGTATGCGGTCGATCATCTCCTGGCCAATGTATGCAAACTCAATATCACCCGGTTTCCTTTTGACCTGTCCCGCCTGGCCCAGGATATCGCGGGCGGGCTTCTGGTCACCATGCCTTCCCTTGACGACCTGGACAACCCTGAGACCGGACCGTATGTAAGGAAGTACCTGGTGGGGAAATCAGGGGTGGAGAGTGAAAAACGGATCCGCATATTGCGGCTTATCGAGAACATCACCCTGGGGACCGGCGCGGTTTCCTATCTGACCGAATCCATCCACGGCGCGGGCTCTCCCCAGGCGCAGAAGATCATGATTACGCGACTGGCCGACATGGAATCCGCCAAGTCGTGTGCCTTCCGGTTGAGCGGCGTGGAAAGGCCATCGGCTTTAGGATAAATATTTTGGGCTGCGTTATCGGTCGAAATCTTCGACGACGTATGGGGATGTACGACGTGCTCGGATTTCTCCCTCCGGCCCTGCCAGAATTTTTATCTTGGTGCCTGTATGTTGACAGAAAGCCAAAATGTTTTCTGAAAAAGAGCGCGGGTCATGCTACCTTCAGGTCCATGAGGCCGGTTTCCGGGTTTTCCACCCGCCCCAGATCCATGTCAAAGGCCTGGAGGACCGTTTCATTGGTGATTTTCACCTTTCCCCGCACCAGGTGCCCGGCCACCGCCTGCTTCTCTTTCCCGCCGAGACAGGCGTGCAGGTGGGGCGCATATGCGCCGTTTTCCCGGGAGATGATCCCGGAGACGGCGATCAGTTCGTACGGTTCATCGAACCGGGTGGGGTGATAATCTCCTTTTTTCACGAAATATCCCAGTTCGAAATCCTCAAGCTGACCGATGGAGGAAAGGACCACCGCGGCCCGGACCGCGTGGCGTTCGCAGACCTCCAGAAGGGAAGGGATGAAATCCTCTCCCGAATACATCCTGATGACGATCAGATCTCCCTGACGCCTGTCTTCCATTTTCCCATACCTCCTTTTTTCAGGGGATTGGCATTCCAGCATACATGATTCGGGCAAAGGCCGTCCGTCACCCGCGCCGGTCCCGTCTCATCCGCGGCTATTCCTTCCGGATCCGGCAGGGCAGTCCCTTGAGATTCGGCGTGCCGAATTCCTTGCCGAGCCTTTGGGTGGCGGTCAGCATGTTGAAATTGGAACGCTCCCATCCATACAGGGTTTCGGGGCCCTCTTCGGGGAACCACCACCCGTGGGAGGCGTTGATCACCCTCGGGTGGATCCGGTCCGTCAGGTGCGCGGTGTGGGTGATCCGGCCGGCCGGCGTCTCGATGATGACGGTGTCTCCCTGTCCGATCCCGTGTTCGGCCGCGGTCTCCGGGTGGATTTCCGCCTTCGGGTCCGGCCGTTTCTCCCGCAGCTTCCTGATCCACCGGTAGGAGGAGTGGAGGAAATACCGGCTCTTGGAACTGGTCAGGACCAGCGGGTAGTCCGGGTCATCGGGCTCGGGGAGGCCGGTGTAGCCGGGCAGGGGCGACAGGCGGAATTTTTCGGCCGTGCTCAGTTTGAGTTCCACCTTTCCGGTGGGCGTGCGGAACCCCTTTTCCTCGTAAAGCCGGAACCGGTCCGGGCCCTTGAGATACCCCTTTTCGCAGAATTCCCGGTAGGTGAGACCGCTTGGGGAAAGGACGTCCTCCAGAAAACTGCGGTAATCGTCATGCCAGTATTCCGCCGGGCTGATCCGTTTTCCCAGTTCATTCATGATCTTCATGTCCGGCCAGCATTCCTCCGGCGGATCCAGCACCTTGGGCCGGGCCAGGATATACCCGTGGCCGAGACCGTAATGCCCGATATCGTCCATCTCGAAATGGGTGGCCACGGGAAGGACGATGTCCGCCATGGCCGCGGTGGGCGTCATGAAGAGATCCGCCACCGCCATGAAATCGAGCTTCATGAACGCCCGCCGGGTCTGGCGGCTGTCGGCATAGGAGAGCATGGGGTTGGCGCACATGGCGTAGAAGCCCTTGACCGGGTAAGGGACCTCCTCGAGGATCGCCTTTCTGAAAAATGCCGGTGCAATGGTCATCAGCCGGGGGATGACGCCGTGCGACGCGCTGATCATCTCCTTCCGCTTGTCGGGGATGCGGTCGGCCCGGACGAATTGCCCCAGTTTCATGATCTTCGGGTCGTGGGCCTGGACGTTTCCGCCCGGCACGTCCAGGTTGCCGCAAACGGCCATGAGACAGACCAGCGCCCGGGTGATGTCAAAGGTGTGGATGTTGTGTTCGACGGGGTTCCCCCACTGGATGACCGCCGGTTTGGCCGCGGCGTAGCGTCTCGCCGTCTCCCGGATGAGATCGGGCGGGACCCACGTGATGCCGGAGACCTTTTCAGGTGTGTAGCGGGCCACATGCGCTTTCAGGTCCTCGAACCCGTAAGTCCATTTTTCCACGAACTTCCGGTCATAAAGGGATTCATGGATGATCACGTTGAGGAGCCCCAGGGCCAGGGCATGGTCCGTCCCGGGCCGGACCTGGAGCCACAGGGACGCCTTTTCGGCCAGATCGATCCTTCTCGGGTCCACCACCACCAGTTCGGTGCCCGCTTTCAACTGGTCCAGGAGGAGGCTGCAGATCTCCCCCTCCTCGTTGGTGGACGTGAGATTGCTGCCCCACAGGATCACCAGGCGGCTTTTGTGATGGAAGTCGGCCACCGGATAGAACCCGCAGGTATGCCCGCCCGTGATCTCCCGGGGCGCGTGGCAGACGTCCTGGGATGCGATGACGTTGGGCGAGCCGAAAAGATTCGCCAGGCGGATCAGGACAAAATGTTCCAGTCCCTTGGGCATCCCCACGCCGAAGGCCACGCTCCTGGCGCCGTGGGTCTCCCTGAGCCGGTTCAGGTTCCCGGCGATGTCATGGAGGGCCTCCTCCCAGGAGATCCGCTTCCATTTCCCCTCCCCCCGTTTCCCGGTTCGCTTGAGGGGATGCCGGAGCCGGTCGGGATGGGTGAGCCGGTCCGGGGAGGCCAGCCCTTTGGGGCAGACATACCCCCGGTTGAGAAATCCGTCCGGGTCCCCTTTAATCCTGACGATCCGGTTGTCCCGGACACCCACCAGCAGGCCGCAGCCGCCGTGGTCCATCTTTGCGCAATGCGTTTTTATCCAGCGAATCTCCCTGTCCATGGTCCCGCCTTTCTGTTACCGGTACGCGTGGTTTTCACGCCGCCGGGATCCTTGTTTCCGGAAAAACGCGCCCGGACACGATAACCCATCCGAAAGCCGTTCCGTCATATACGGGCGCGATCGCTATATGAAAAAACAGCGTACCGGAGAGAGGCCGTAATTTCAAGTGTCGAGACAGCAGGGGCGCTGTCCCGTATGCGCAACGGCGAGTCCGGTGGGAGCCTTTTCCCTATTCCGGGCCCCATGACCCGGCCGGGTAGAATTTGAGCATTTCCGCCCGGTCCCCGCAGGATTCACATTCCTCGATAATGGGCGTCAGAAAAGACCAGCAAAGCGCCACGCCGTCCTGCCGCCAGAAGAGCATGTGGTCTCCGAGCATGCAGTCCAGGAGGACCTTCTCATACGCCTCCAGCACCGGCCCCGTATCATTCCGGGTGTAATTGAAATCCATGGTGACCGTGCTCAGGCATATCCTGGGGCCCGGCTTTTCTGTTTGGAAGGCGGAATGGCCAGGTAGAAGAGCCGGTTCCCTCCCGTTTCGGATGGCTGCTCGACGGCCTCGAGGAAATCGGAGAGGGATGTAAAGGAGTTTGGTACGTCATATTTGATGCGCCGGGCCATCACTTCCATCAGGAACGGCCGTACCGTGTCGTCGAACAGGATCGGCCGGTCATCCTGGTCCGCCACGTTGAAACCGAAGCTGATGGGGCCTTCCAGCTGCCCCCGGATGGCCGGTCGATCGGAGAGGTCCATGTCCAGGAACCGGCCGTAGACGGCGGAGTAGGTATCGCTGATGTCAAAATAGGCGGGATCATCAAAATGGGACAGGGTCTCTTCCATTTCGGAAATGAATTTTTCCGTGGAAAACCGGAGGGTCCTGTTTTCCATGTCCAGCAGGATCCCGGGGAAATGCTCGGATGCCTGGACATACATGTCTTCATAATAGCTGTAGAGCGGGAGCTGGGGCCAGAACGGGATGTCGAGAGACAGGGCTGTTTCCAGCGCCCGGTTGACGTCCCTGTGGGGCATGACGGCCATGGCCGTGGTCAGGAGATTGCCGGGAATGGTCATCTGGAGACCTCCTCGGGGCAGGCGGGTCGCACATCGTTTTTACGCAGAACCCGGGTGTCGGAGCGGGGCGGGATAGAACGGCCCGGCCTGTTTGGGAAAACAACCGGGCCCGAAGGTTTTCTCAAAACGGCCCCGTTCAGACCTCCGGGAGCGTTCCCACGTCCGGGTTTCCCTCACCGAATTTTTCAACCAGATTTTTCACAGCCTGTTCCCTTTGTAAACCCTTTTTTTCCATTTCCTTGATGAAGAGATAGGCCCTGAACAAGGGGGAGGGCCCGATTTCCGAGGCAAAGGTGCCCACGCCCTGATTCCATATGAACAGCGAAAAGAGTTCATCCAGTTCGCCCGTTGTCACGCCGAGGGCGTAGGCCTTGACCAGTTCACGGGTGGCCTGGCGAAAGCGACGGGCCCCCACCGCGTTGGAGAGCGACAGGAGCAGCCGCGTCCGCGGATCCAGCTTCGGATCGCTCCCGTTCCAGATATGGGCCCAGAACCGGCCCAGGATCCCTGCCAGTTCGCCGTCAATCCGTTTGAAATTCTTGAGCGCCAGGGGCCGCAATGGAAGTGCCCCTCCCTTTTTTTCCTGTTTCTTCGTCATCCGGATGCCTCCCTGCCTCACCCGTGCCGGCCCGACCGGTCCGGGTGGTATGATTTGGTTCCCATTCTGCACGATCCCGGGGACCTTCGCCTTGACTTAGATCAAGAAATTGAAGAATATTGCCGATAAAGGAGCGCCGCATGAAAAATATCCTGGACGTCATTTCCGAGGTGCCCGCCTTTGGGGGGCTTCCGGTGGAGCAATTGGAGGCGATCAGGGACATCTCGGTGCATCGGCGGTTCGGCAGGGGAGAGATCATCTTTTCCGACGGCGAGGAGGGAAAGGGCTTCTTCGTGGTGGCGGACGGCGCCGTGAAGGTCTTTAAGGTATCCCCGGACGGAAAGGAACAGATCCTCCATATTCTCCAGAGGGGCGAACCGTTCGGCCAGGTGGCGGTGTTTGCCGGCCGGTCGTTTCCGGCAAGCGCCCAGGCAATCGCGAAAACCGATGTCCTGTTCTTCCCAAGGAGTGCGTTCGTGGATCTCCTCTCCGCAAACCCTTCCCTGGCGCTGAATATGCTGGCGGTCCTGTCAAAGCGGCTCCGCGAATTCACCGTCCAGGTGGAACACCTTTCGCTGAAAGAGGTCCCGGCCCGGCTGGCCGCCTATCTTATCCAGCTGTCGGAAGAGCAGGGAGGGGCCGAGCGGGTCCGGCTGAACATCTCCAAGGGACAGCTGGCCAGTTTTATCGGGACCATACCCGAAACCCTGTCGCGGATGTTCGCAAAGATGACCGCCCGGAAACTGATCGAAATGGACGGCCGGCATATCCGCCTCCTGGACCGGGACGGCCTGGAAGCCTTTGCGGAGACGGGGAAATACGCCTGATTCCCGACCCTCCCTGCGCGCGGTGTGAAACACGGGACAAAAAAAGCCCGCCTTTGACGGCGGGCTTCGTTTTTCCGTCCCGGAAAGGACGGTCCCCGTCCCTATTTCCCGGTTTTCTTCCCTTCGGCCGAGGCCCGCATCTTGCGGGCCAGTTCCCTGATTTCCACCAGGTCTTTTTTCAGCTTGGCATATCCGTACCAGGTGGAGTAGTCGTAGTTCAGGTGAAAGGCGCCCTGGAAGGTCTTCATCCGGTGGTCCATGAACATTTCATAGAGGATCTCCTCCACCTTCGTATTGACGTCGTAAAAGGTCAGGAGATCGGGATAGGCCGGGTAATCCTTCCGTTTTTTGATGATGCCGTCCCGGTACAGGCCCGCGACGATGTCGATGGCCTCTGAAAAGAGCTTGTCCGATTCCTTGATCATCAAGTCGGCATTTTTCATGTTTTCCCTGACAAAATTGGGCGAATGGCACCGGGTACAGATGGCGGTGAACCGTTTTCGCTCCGCGTCAAAGGCCGCCTTGGAGAGCCGCGCCACTTTCCCCGCCTTGACTACCTCCAGCCGCGCCGTGGGCTTTCCGTTGGGATCCAGGACCCCCAGGCCCTTTAAGATGGTGGCCCGGTAACCCATCCATTCGGCGTCCGCCTCGGGGAGACGGACGGCCAGGAACCCCCATGCCGAGAAGACCCGGTGGTCTCCGCCCGGCATGTGACAGGTCTGGCATTTGGGAGCGCGGTCCCTGTTCTCGGGATCGATGGCCCGCCGCATCAGGTAGGTGACGCCGTGCTTCGAACCGGACCACATCTCCCACTGGGCGTGGTCAAAACCCATGTGGCAGGTCATACAGGCCTCGGGTTCGGCCGCCTCGGCCTTTGAAAAGGCATGGCGGGTGTGGCAGTTCTGACAGTCCATGCCGTAGCGATAATAGCGCCTTCCCTCGGTCTTCCGGGCCTTCTGGTCCGTTATGCCCAGGGTATGGCAGCCGCCGCAACCCTTCTGCCCCTCGATAAACGCCTTGGGCTGGTGGTGGGTGTAGGGCATGGCCATGAGGGCGGTGGGGCCGATGGCGTGTTTTCCTGAGAGATACTGCTTCG
>CAZCVB010000045.1:0-12675 GCA_964501805.1 uncultured Desulfobacteraceae bacterium
GCGACGCCACCATACTCCGCGGGTCCCGGTACTGTCAACAGGGACGCTTCCTCATAATATTCCTTGATATGTCACAAGCGATCCGTTAATATTATTTGTTTACAATTTGACATAATATACGCCCATGACCGCGACGGGACGAAAACAGAAAGGAGTCTTCCAAAAGGCCTCCTGGAATTCCTTCTCATGATCGAAAGGCCCAACAGACTGACAATCGATCTCTCGGCCCTGGTCCATAATTTAAACCAGGTCCGGTCCCTGATGGGTGACGGGGTCCGGGTCATGGGAATCGTCAAGTCCGATGCCTACGGCCACGGCCTTCTGCCGGTGGCACGCGCCCTTGAAAAAAACGGGGTCGACGCCCTGGGCGTGGCCCATCTTCATGAGGCGCTTTTGCTGAGGGATGACGGGATCCGCCTTCCCGTGGTGATCCTGAGCGGCATCCAGACGCGGGAGGAAATCCGTGAAACGGTCGCCAGGGACCTGACACCGGTCCTTTTCGACCTGGAGACCGCTGAAAGCCTGGCCCGGGAAGGCCTGGAACAGGGAAAGCGCACCCGCATCCACCTCAAGCTGGACTCGGGCATGGGACGCCTCGGTATCGGGCCCGACGATGTCGCCCCTTTTCTCCGGAAGATTCTGACCCTCAAGGGCGTGAAAATCGAGGCCCTTTTATCGCACCTTTCGTGCGCGGACGTCCCGGAGGACGATTTTACCACGGTCCAGGTCGGTATCTTCAGGACCGCCGTGGCCGGCGCCCGGTCACTGGGGCTGGACCCGCCGCTGAACAACCTGGCCAACAGCGCGGCCGTCATGGACCGGCGAAACGCCCTTTTCAGCATGGTCCGGGCCGGCATCATGCTTTACGGGGGGCTCCCCCGGCCCGGTTTCAGGAGTCCCGTGCCGTTGAAACCGGCCATGCGGCTGAAGACCCGGATCCTGCAGGTGAGGGAGATGCCCGCCGGGACGCCCATCAGTTACGGCAGGACCTATTATACGGAAGGCCCCCGCCGCATCGCGATCCTTTCGGCGGGGTACGGCGACGGCCTCCCCCGCCGCCTTTCGAACAGGGGAAAGGTCCTGATCCGCGGGCGGAGGGCCCCCATCGTGGGAAGAATCTGTATGAACCTCACGGTATGTGATGTCACCAACGTGGGCCATGTGGAGAAGGGAGAAGAAGCGGTTCTCCTGGGTCCCCAGGGAAAGGACGTCATTACCGGAGATGACCTGGCCCGATGGGCGGACACGATCTCCTACGAGGTCTTCTGTTCCATCGGCCATCACAACCCAAAGGAATACGTCTGGTGAAAACAAAAATTCAAACCCTTCTGACGAATACACTGGAATACTGCTTTGAAAAGGATCTTCTCCCGAGAACGGAGATTCCCGGGTATGTGGTCGAAATCCCCAACCACGCGGACCACGGTCATTTCGCCACCAACCTGCCCATGACCCTTGCGTCCGTTCAGAAACGTCCGCCGCGCGAGATTGCGGCCACCATTGTGGAACACCTTCAGGATCCGGGGGAAATCCTTGAAAAAGCGGAAACCGCGGGTCCCGGGTTCATCAACTTCACGCTCCGGCCGAAAGAATGGCACGGCGTCCTGTCGCACATCGTCCGGACCCGGGACGATTACGGCCGGAGCCGGACCGGAAACGATGAAAAGGTCCTGGTGGAATTTGTCAGCGCCAACCCCACCGGCCCGCTCCACCTGGGGCATGGAAGGGGCGCGGCGCTGGGAGACACGCTCTGCCGGATTCTCTCTTTTTGCGGATACGACGTGGTCCGCGAGTTTTACATCAACGATGCAGGGCAGCAGATCCGCCTCCTTGGCGAATCCATTTTCAGCCGCTTCAGGCAGATCACCGACCCGGACTATCCGTTCCCTGAAAATGGATATCATGGGGACTATGTTTCGGAACTGGCCCGCACCATCTCCGCCGACACCGACCTCGACGCCCTTTCCCGGGAAGACGCCGTTGCCCTGTGCGCCCGCCGGGGAAAAGAGATGATGCTCCGGGAAATCCGGCGGGATCTCTCCCGGTTCCGCGTCGATTTTGATGTCTGGGCCAGCGAAAGCGAGCTGCATGAGTCCGGGCTGCTTCAGGAGGCCCTGGACAGGATCCGGGAACGGGGGGAGCTCTACGAACAGGAAGGGGCGCAGTGGATAAAAACATCCGATTTCGGGGATGACAAGGACCGGGTGATCCGGAAGCAGGACGGCCAGTTCACCTATTTCGCCTCCGATATCGCCTATCACCTGGAAAAACACCGAAGGGGGTTCACCCGGGCTGTGAACATCTGGGGGGCGGATCACCACGGGTATGTTCCCCGGATAAACGCCGCCCTCTCGGCCCACGGGATCCCGGACGGCTGGCTCTCCGTATTGCTCATCCAGCTTGTCAAACTCTGGGAGGGCGGCCGGGAGATCCGGATGTCCAAGCGGACCGGGGACTTTGTGACCCTGCGGGAGCTGATGGAGGAGGTGGGCGTAGACGCGGTCCGGTTCGTCTTCCTCACAAAGAATCATGACTCGCCCCTTGATTTTGACATCGACCTGGTGAAACGGCGGGACAGCGACAACCCGGTCTATTACGTCCAGTACGGCCACGCCAGGATCTGCAGCATCTTCAGAAAAGCGCGGTCCCTGGGTCTTGTGCTGCCGGAGACGCCCGGAGAATTCCTGGACAGGCTCATCCTGGACGAAGAGATCGCCCTGATCCGGCGCCTGGCGGAATTTCCCCCGCTCGTTGAGGAAATCGCAAGGACGGCGGAACCCCACCGGCTGACCTATTATCTCACCGATCTGGCGGCCGTGTTCCACCGGTACTTCAACCTCGGGAACAAGATCCCGGAATACCGCGTGATTACCGATGACAGGGAAGTCAGCCGGGCGAGGCTCTGTCTGGCGGACGGCGTCCGGATCGTTATCCGCAACGGTTTGGCCCTGCTGGGGATCAACGCACCGGAAAGCATGTAACGGTTCAGGAGAAAAGATGGCCTCCAGGCGGACCCGTCCTCCCAAACAAACCCGGCGGTTTCATGTGGAATTTTCCGCCACTTCCGCCTTTTTCTGGTCTCTGGGCCTCTTTTTCCTCCTGGGATGGATCTTCTTCCTCGGGATCCTGGTGGGCCGGGGGTTTCTTCCGGACGGCATCCAGACGCTGGCCGAATTGAAGGCCCAGATCGCCAGGCTGCAGGATACCATGAGTGGTAAATCGGCGCCGGCACCGGTAAAAAAGATGGCCGGGGATCCCAAGTTCCGGTTCTACGAGGAACTTTCATCCAAAAAGGCAAACGCCAGAAAGGCGCTTGCCGCCGGGAAGCCCCGGCAGGATGACCTGGACAAACGGATCCGGGCGCTGGAACACGCCCTGGCGCAAAGAACAACGGAGAAAAAAACCGAAGCGGGACGCTTCACCATCCAGGTCGCTTCCATGACCACGGAAGCCGAGGCCGTTCGGATGACCCGCCGGCTGAAACGCATGGGATACGCGGCCCGGTATCACAGGGCCGTTGTGAAGGGCAAGACCTATTACCGGGTCCGGTGCGGGTCTTTCTCCACGCGGGCCGGGGCCGCGAAGGCCAGGGATCTACTGGCCCGGAAAGAAGGTCTGAAAGGCTTTGTCACCGCCGGGGAATAACCCTGGAAATCACATGGGCCGCGCCGAATTCACGGGAAAGGAAAGAAGGGCGGAGGACATCGGAAAATGCGGATCAGACACGCCGTCATAGGGGATATCAAATCCATCCACGGGCTTATCAACCGGTATGCGGACGAGGGTCTGTTGCTGCCCAGGTCCCTGAGTGAACTTTACGATCATCTGCGCGACTACCTGATTCTGGTGGACGATGAAGCGGGAAACCGGGTTTGCGGCGTATGCGGTCTCCGCATCTGCTGGGAGGACCTGGCGGAGGTAAAGTCGCTGGCCGTCTCCGGAGAATACCACGGGCGGGGGCTGGGCACCCGGCTCGTGAGGGAATGCCTTGACGAGGCCCGGGAACTCGGTCTAAAAAGCGTCTTTACCCTGACTTATGCACCGCAATTCTTCAGGAGGCTGGGATTTAAACCGGTTGAAAAATCCGAACTTCCAAATAAGATATGGGGGGACTGCCTGAACTGCCCCAAGTTTCCCAACTGCGATGAGACGGCTTTGATGCTGGATCTGTGACGCACCCTTTGGCGTCATTCCCCGGGATCCCGCCGGCCTTCTCCCTGGAGGACAATATGTTTGGCATCGGCATGCCGGAATTGATCGTGATCCTGGTGATCGCCCTGATCGTCATCGGCCCGAGCAAGCTACCCGACCTGGCACGGGCGCTCGGCAAGGGGCTGAACGAGTTCAAGCGGGCGACCCAGGAAATCAAGGAAAGCCTGGACATCGAAGAAGATTTCAAGGACGTGAAACAGGACCTGGTGGATTCCGTCAGCGGGCTGGACACGCCCGGGGAACCCGGAGCGCCGGTGGAAGGGGAATCGGAAGAACCGGCCGGTGAAGACGAATCCCATTACGATGATTTCGACGAAATGCTGGCGGATTACCGGAAACATACCGAAGAGGATCCCGAAAAAACCGTGAAGGAACCTGCCGCCGAGAAGGTCAAGGAGCAACACGAGGATGGTTAGCGATGAAAGGCAACCGTTTTTAGGACACCTGGAGGAGTTGCGAAAGCGGTTTATCCGCTGCGCCATTGCCATCGGGATCGGCTTTGCAGGGGCCTATTATTTCTCCGAAAGACTGTTCCAGATCCTGGTTTCCCCGCTGAAAGCCGTTATGCCGGAGGGGGATCACCTGATCTTTACCAATCTCCCGGAGATGTTTTTCGCCTATCTCAAGGTCGCTTTCATTACCGGAGCGCTGGCCGCGGCCCCCTTCATCTTTTACGAACTCTGGATGTTCGTGGCCCCGGGACTCTACCGGCGGGAAAGACGATATGTCATCCCTTTTGTCGTCGCCTCCACCATCCTTTTTGTCGGGGGAGCCCTTTTCGGCTACTTCGTGGTTTTTCCCTTCGGATTCAAGTTTTTTATCGGATTTTCCAACGATTACGTAAAGGCCCTTCCGTCGGTGAAACAGTATTTCTCGTTTGCCACGAAGCTGCTGTTCGCGTTCGGGGTGGTGTTCGAATTGCCGGTGGTGATCTTCTTCCTCACCAAGATGGGGGCCGTCACGCCGGAACTGCTGAGGAAAAAACGGAAATACGCCGTGCTGATGACCTTTGTGGCGGGCGCCATTCTGACCCCTCCGGACGTCATCACCCAGTGCATGATGGCGGGTCCGCTTCTTATCCTCTATGAAATCAGCATCATGGTTTCCGTGCTGGCCCGGAAGAAAAAAGAGGAAGCGGAGGAAACGGATGACTGAGGACATTCGCCTGGTCCGATGCCCGTCGTGCGGCGCGAAAAACCGCGTTCCACTGTCCCGGATCCATGACCGGCCCCGTTGCGGCAGGTGCCATGAACCGCTTGCGCCGGCACCGGCCGCGGCCCGGCCGATGGATGTATCGGACCGGACTTTCCAGGAAGAGGTCCTGTCCCATCCCGTCGGAGTGCTCGTGGATTGCTGGGCACCGTGGTGCGGTCCCTGCAGGATGGTGGCGCCGGTCCTGGATCAACTGGCGCGGGATTACGAAGGCCGCGTCAGGATCGCCAAGCTCAATGTGGACGAAAATCCCGTGACCGCTTCCCGTTTTCAGATCCGGAGCATCCCCACCCTGCTGTTTTTCAAAAAAGGGGACCTCGTACACCGGGTGGAGGGCGCCCTCCCCCGTCCGGAAATCGAACGCTGCCTGAGAATGATATGCTGACGTCCCGGCGGGAAAAATCCCGCGCACGCCGTTACGGCGCCGCCGGATTCCGATTCACGCCGGCCCGGAACCCGGGAATGCGAATCGTCACCGGAACATCACCATGCGCCGCCCGGAAATGGTGAGGAGCACCGGTTCCTTTTCCACCTCGCCTCCCGCGTCAAAAACGATATTCCCGGTCACTCCCGGAAAATCCCTGCACGTGCGCATGGCCTTTGAAAAATCCTTCCGGGTCCGGATATTCTTCCCGTCCATGACGTGTTTCAGGAACCGGATCGTGTCATAGCCGGTGGCCGCCAGGATCCCGGGGTCGGCGTCAAAATCCGATCGGTACTCCTGAACAAAGGACCGGACGCACGGTTCTGCCGATGCCGCGAAGAACCCGGACGGGAACAGGGCCCCCTGCACGTAATCTCCGGCCGTCCGGATGAGTTCGGGGGACTGCCAGAGGCTCGTCCCCAGCAGCTGGACATCCGCCACGTCATGAAAAACCAGCTGGGGAGCGATCATGGCCACCCGTTCGTGGGCGTCCGGAATGAACACCGCATCAAAATCGATGACGGGCGCGGGCGGATCCGGATAGATGATGCACTCCTCTTCCAGCGGGGTCCGCATCTCCCTGAGTCTCTCCTCCACGCCGGGGGGCCTCGGATAATATGTTCCCGTCATTTTCTTGATCTGGTCGGCGAAATCGGTCTGGTCGGGGGAATAGGAGGCCACCGCCGTCACCGTCCCGCCCCTCTCTTCCAGGCCGTCCCAGAAGCGGTTCATATAAAACCGGCCGTAGGAATTGTCCGGGTACAGGATGGCGAAGCGCCGGATGCCCATCCGTTCCATGGCGGTCTCCAGCAGGCGCGCCACCTCCCTCGACGGCGTCAGGAAATTTCGAAACACCATGTCGCCCGTCCCTGTTACGCCTTCTTTCTGCGTCAGGAGGATCACCGGGACTCCGATCTCCCGTGCCTTCACGGCCACCGCCGTGGATGCCCGGCTGGAGATGGGGCCGATCACCGCTATCACCTTTTCCGTTTTCGCCAGCTCTTCCAGGGCCGCCACCGCCGTTTCACCGTCTGCCCTGGAATCCCGGATCACCAGCTCAAGGTCTCCCCCGCCGCCGGCCGCATCCTCCAGGATCCCGCTTCCCTCTTCGATCCCATTCAGGACCTGCTCCCCGTAGATGGCAAACGGCCCGCTCAGCGGCAGCAGGCATCCGATCACACCGGGACGCACGGACAACGCCTCCCGGGCCCGTTCCAGCAACGCCCTTCCCCTGTCCACCCACGACTGCTCCGTTGTGGAACGGACCAGGGACATGGCCGCCTCCCGGGCCTCCCGGAACCGGCCCTGTTCCAGAAACAGACCGGCAAGCCGGTAATAGATCCGCGGGGCATAAGGGCCTTTGGCGGCGAAATCCGCCATCCTGGCAAGGTCTTCCGTTCCGGCCGCCTGTATGGCGCCGCACAGGTCGCGATCCAGGACCGCTTTCCCGGCGGCATCATCCGCCCGCCAGGCCGACATCGCCCGCAGCCACCAGTAAAAGGCCCGGCCATTGTCCCCGAGAGCGCTGAAGTCATCGCCCAGGAGCTGCAGGACACGGGCCTTCAGGGGATGCCGGGGAAACGAGCGCAGCCACGTGAACGCCTCATCCCGCGAAGGACGGTACCTTGCCAGGAGGTAAAGCTGCCGCGCGATCCGGTATCGTATTACCGGAAGACGGGGATACTTCGGGTTTTGGGAGACAAGTCTGCGATAGAGAGAAAGGGCCTGTTCATGGGCGCCTTTTTCCGCATGAATTTCGGCGGACCGCTCCATGGCCAGGGCCGCTTTTCCGCCGGCGGGGGCCTGTTCAAGATACCGGCCGTAAGCGGCAAGGGCCCTGTCCAGATCACCTTTCGCCCGGCAGGTCTCCGCCACCTCGAACTGGCGAAGGGCCGCGTCGGCGGCTCTTGGTTTCTCCGGGGGGAGCCCCGCGTGGCAGCCTGTGAAAAAAAGAGCGATCCCCGCTGTCAAAGCGGGAATCGCTCTTTTCCAGACAGCCGCATATCTGAAAATCAGCCGGTATTTCAGTTTATTCGACCTCCCGGCGCCCGGGGCCTTCCCGAATGCGCCGATCTTCCCGTCACTTCTGCACCTCTTCAAAATCCGCATCCACCACATCATCATCCTGCGACGGGGGCGTCCCCGCGGACGCGTCGCCTCCCGGGGCGCCGCCGGCCGCCTGTGCCTGCTGGCTCGCCTGGGCGTACATGGCCTCGGCCAGCTTGTGGGACGCCTGGGTCAACTCATCGGTCAACCGCTTGATCTCCGCGGTGTCATCCCCTTCCATGGCCTTTTTCAACGCCTCGACAGCCTGTTCAATGCCGCTCTTCGTGGCAGCATCGATCTTGTCCCCGGCCTCTTTCATGGACTTTTCCGTCGTATAGATAAGGGAATCGGCCATGTTCCGGGCGTCCACCAGTTCCCTTTTCTTCCGGTCTTCTTCCGCGTGCAGTTCCGCGTCCTTGACGAGTTTCTGGATCTCCTCCTCGCTCAGTCCGCTGGAGGCGGTGATTTTAATGGACTGTTCTTTTCCCGTACCCATGTCCTTTGCCGAGACATTCACGATCCCGTTGGCGTCGATATCAAACGTCACCTCGATCTGGGGCATGCCCCTCGGGGCGGGCGGAATCCCCACCAGCTGAAACCGCCCCAGAGTCTTGTTGGCGGCGGCCATTTCGCGCTCGCCCTGAAGCACGTGAATCTCCACCGCGGGCTGGTTGTCGGCGGCCGTCGAAAAAATCTGGCTCTTCTTGGTGGGGATGGTGGTATTTTTCTCGATCAGCTTGGTGAACACACCGCCCAGGGTCTCGATCCCAAGGGAAAGAGGCGTCACGTCCAGGAGAAGGACATCCTTGACATCCCCCTTGAGCACGCCCGCCTGGATGGCCGCGCCCACCGCCACCACCTCGTCGGGATTCACCCCCTTGCTCGGTTCCTTTCCAAAGATCTCCTTCACTTTCTCCTGCACCCTCGGCATCCGGGTCATCCCCCCCACCAGGATCACCTCGTCCACATCCGACGGGCTGAGGCCGGCGTCCTTGAGCGCCGTCCGGCACGGCTCCACCACCTTTCCGACCAGGTCATCCACCAGGGCCTCCAGCTTGGCGCGCGTCAGCTTGATGTTGAGGTGCTTGGGACCGCTGGCATCCGCCGTGATAAAGGGCAGGTTCACATCCGTTTCCATGGAGCCGGAAAGCTCTATTTTGGCCTTTTCAGCGGCCTCTTTCAACCTCTGGAGGGCCATTTTGTCACTGCGGAGATCGATCCCCTGGTCTTTTTTGAACTCATCGGCCAGATAATCGACAACCCGGAGATCGAAATCTTCCCCGCCCAGGTGGGTATCCCCGTTCGTGGACTTGACCTCGAACACCCCTTCCCCGATTTCAAGGATGGAGATATCGAACGTCCCCCCGCCCAGGTCGAAGACAGCGACCTTCCGGTCTCCCTTCTTGTCGACGCCGAAGGCCAGGGACGCGGCGGTCGGTTCGTTGATGATCCGCTCCACTTTCAGTCCCGCAATCCGCCCGGCGTCCTTCGTGGCCTGTCTCTGGCTGTCATTAAAATAGGCGGGGACCGTGATCACGGCCTCCGTGACCTTCTCTCCCAGGTAGTCCTCCGCCGTCTCCTTCATCTTGGTCAGAATCATGGATGAAATCTCGGCCGGGCTGTAATCCTTTCCCCGGATGGACACGTGGGCGTCTCCGTTGGCGGCCTTTGAGATCTTGTAAGGGAGCACGGAAATGTCCTTCTGTACTTCCGCGGAATCATACTTCCGGCCGATGAGCCGCTTGACCGCGAACACGGTGTTCTCCGGGTTGGTCACGGCCTGTCGCTTTGCGGTCTGGCCCACCAGACGCTCGCCGTTATCGGTAAAGGCGACCATCGAAGGCGTGGTCCTGCTCCCTTCCGCGTTGGCGATCACCACCGGGTCCCCGCCCTCCATAACGGCAACGCACGAGTTGGTCGTTCCCAGATCAATTCCTATTATTTTTCCCATTTTTTCCTCCTTGCCTCAACAGCGCATCATGCTTGAAATTTTCGGTCCTCACAGCGGTTGTCGGCCCCGGCGGAACGCCGGCTGACCACCACCATGGCGGGTCGGATCAATCGTTTGTTCAGGGTATACCCCTTCTGAAGCTCCTGGACAACGGTACGCGGTTCCACCGAATCGTCCTCGGCCTCTGAAACGGCCTCGTGAAAATTGGGATCAAACGGCTCTCCCAGGGCCTTCACCTCTTCCACTCCGGCCTTTTCCAGCGTGTCTCTGAGCCCTTTGAGCGTGAGTCTCACCCCCTCGGAAAGCCCACCGCCGGAGGCATCCGTTTCGGAGTGGGAGACGGCCTTTTCCAGGTTGTCCACAACCGGCAGCAGCTGCTTTACCAGGGATTCGTTGGCGTATTTTGCGAGGTCCTCTTTCTCTTTCCGGAACCGCCGCTTCATGTTTTCCATTTCCGCGTGGGACCGGACATACAGGTCATAATTCCTGAGGGCGGTTTCCTGGACCTCTTTCACCCTTTCCAGCAGCTGGGCCTTCGTCATCTTCTCTATGGGGATATCTTTTTTTTCACGCTTTTCTTTCTTCCCGGAGGGTTCGTCCTTTCGGTTTTTTTCTCCATCCCCCCCCACATCCACTTTCACATTTTTCGCTGCTGCATCATCACTCATAAGAACACCTTGCCGTTTGAACAGCGGGGTATCACCCGCATACCCTTCCGGTTCCCGCACTCCGAATCCTCTCCTTATCACCGGGAGAAGAACGGTTGCCAAGAACCTGCGGGCCTGAAGATTCTGGAAATTTTCATCTGTTGCGCATATCACCCGGAAAATTAAGCATCATAACCGCTTTGTCAAGGCATGGGGGCGCTGAAAATACCGGACGTTCCCCGCCCGGGGCGGGCGGGAGGCACAGGGGAAAGATACGGAATGCGGACCCCTCTCCGACCGGCACCGGGAACGGGATGCCCCGGCGCCCTCCCATGGATCGGCCGGGACCCCTTCCCGCCGAAATTATTCCAGGCCGCGACCCGTAAGGCGTTCCAGGGCCTCGAGATATTTCTCTCTGGTTTTCCGGATGATATCGGCGGGCAGGCGTGGGGGCGGCGGTTTTTTGGGCCACCTGATCTGCAGGAGATAGTCCCTCAGGAACTGTTTGTCGAAACTTTTCTGGGGTCCACCGGGGCGATAGGCATCCACCGGCCAGAACCGGGAGGAGTCGGGCGTCAGGACTTCGTCGATCAGGATCAGTTCTCCTTCCGACACGCCGAACTCAAACTTGGTGTCCGCCACGATAATGCCTTTTTCCAGGGCGAGATCCCGCCCGTATGCGTAAATGCGAAGGCTGATCCGCCGGATTTCCGCCGCCGTTTCCTCGCCGACGATCCCGGCGGCCGTTTCAAAAGAGATGTTCTCGTCGTGCAACCCGTCTTCCGCCTTGGTGGACGGGGTGAAGATCGGCTCCTCAAGCCGTTCCGACTCCCGGAGCCCCTCCGGCAGCGGGATCCCGCACACGCCGCCCGTTGCCAGATATTCCTTCCATCCGGATCCGGAGAGATATCCCCTGACAATACATTCCACCGGCAACGGCCGGGCCCTCTTCACCAGCATGCTCCGGCCCCTGAGCCGGTCCGCGTGGGGCCGGCACACCGCCGGGTAGTCATCCGGATCGCTGCTGATCACGTGGTTCTTCACGATTCCTTCCAGTTTGTCGAACCAGAAGAGGGAAATCCGGGTAAGGATGCTCCCCTTGTCCGGGATGGGATCCTCCATGACCACGTCAAAGGCGGACATGCGATCGCTGGCCACCATCAACAGCCGGTCATCATTGATCTCATACATATCCCTCACCTTCCCCCGTTTCAGCAGTTTGAGTCCCTCCAGGTTGCTCGTCTTCATGATGCCGTTTTCCATGTCACAGGTCTCCTTCGCGGTTTGATTTTCATCCCGGATGATTTACCGTCTCTATGTGTTTCTCTCTCTGGATTGTAGCGCCTTTCCAGGACCGCCCGCGCCCTTTCCTTGCAGGCGCTGTTCCGGCCCTCCCGGCCCCGGATCCTTTTCATATAGGCCCGGTAGTACATCAGGACCCGGTTGCGAAAGTCAACCGTCTCTGAAAAGGGAGGAATCCCCCCGTATTGCCGGACCCGGTGGGGTCCGGCGTTATACGAGGAGAGCGCCAGGCTGATATCCCCTTTCTGTTGCCGCATCAGGTCGGAAAAGTACCGGAACCCGAACCGGAGCGCCTTTTCTGGGTCGAGCCGGTCGTCCACGGCCCCGGAAGCCAGTTCCCGCCGGTACCGGGCGTACAGACGGACACGCCGGGCACTCAGTTCGAGAAACCGCTGCATCAGCCGCCGGGCGCGCGTGGAAAAATCGGACCGGTTCTCCGGCGTCACCCGCTTCACGAGACTCAGCGCCTTTCGCCGGCACCGCCGTTCCTCGCCCATCAACCGGCCCGCCTCCCGGAGATACGCCGGCATAAAAATCCGTTTCATGCCCAGGCCTTTCGCGGTCCGGGGCATGATCTGCGTCAGGCCCGCGGCCCCCACCTGCGAGACGTTTCCGGGATCGAAATTGGACTCCTGCCGGATCAGCGCCATGAACAGGACGGGACTCACCGGATAGGGGCCCGGTTTTTTCCCCTCCCGAATCTTCTGAAGCAGGACGGCGACCCGCGAGGCCGGTCCCCTTCCGAAAAAAGAATCCCATCCCCCGGGCGGGTCCGGCGGGCCGTATCCGTTCCACCGGTCCAGGTCGAACCGGCCCGATTTCTTTCCGGCGCCGCCTCCCGTAAACCCGCTGAAAATGCGGTTGACAAATCCCACGTTTTC
>CAZCVB010000046.1:0-12575 GCA_964501805.1 uncultured Desulfobacteraceae bacterium
GCTGGACGGCGACGAGGAGGTCGGCCCCATGCGGGCCATGAACGAGGCCAGCCGGGTGGTGGCCGAAAACCAGATCAAGAGATTGACCAGCGGCCGGCTGCGCGTGGACGATCTGTCTCCCGAAGCCGCCATGGCCCTGACCCTGTTCGGCATCTACGGCCTGGGTGAACTGCCCTACGACGATGCATTAAATATCTCGAAATCGCTCAACATCCGTCTGGAGGCCAAATCCGGCGGCTACACGGCCGATGGGCCCTTTATCGGCATCAACACCCAGGCCCGCGCCGGCAGCCGCGCCCGGCGGGCCGAGGCCGAAGACACCGGCTTTCACGCTCCCCTGGTCCGCAAGGGGTCCAAACTGCGGCTGGCCCGCCCCGGGGAGCGCCACCCGCGCCGGCTGGGCCACCCCCAGACCGAGTGGGATGTTCTCTACGGCGTGATCATGGCCTACCGTGAGGGTGATGTGCCCGTGGCCCGCGGCTATCTCGACCGCCACGCCGAAAACCCGAGCACCATCAAAGACCTCCTGCAGGTCTGGGCCGCAGAAGCGGCGGACGAAAAACTGCGCAAAGAGGCCCGGGCCCTGCTTTTTGGACTGAAATAGTGGGGCAAGACCCCACGTGGACCTGGCGCGCGACGGAGAAACCTGGCGAGAAGTTGCCGCCGAAGGCGACAACCTTTCATTTGCCGAACCTCTTGTTTTCGAGTGGACGCAATGGCTGAACCGACCCTCTGTCCGCGATTCGTGCAACACCGCCTGGCACTGTTGGAAGGAACGCCTTTATGCCTGAACAAGAAAAACCCCCCGGACTGCTCAAAGCCGTCAAGTGGGAATATACCTACAAGACATCGCAAACCGGGGCCGGCGGTGAGCCGGTGGACATCCTGCACGATTTTTACATCCCTGCCCTGCGGCGCAGCGTGCGCTACGACCGCGTGGCCGGCTATTTCCGGTCGACTTCGCTGGCAGCGGCCTCGCAGGGATTTTCGGCCTTCACCGCCGCCGGCGGCAGGATGCGCATGGTGGCGGGCGCCGATCTGGACCCCCGCGACGTGGCGGCCATACTGGCCGGCGACAGCCGGCGCATGGCCGACCGGCTGAACCGGCAAATCGGGACCGCCGAGGACTGGCCCGAAGATGTGAAACGCGGCGTACAGCTTTTGGCGTGGATGGTCGCCAGGGGACATCTGGAGATCCGCGTGGCCTTTCGCGTCCACTGCCAGACCCGTGAACCCATCCCCTTTGACGACACCAGCGACGGGTACGTGCATGAAAAATGGGCGCTCTTTGCCGACGCCGGGGGAAACCGGCTCTACGTCTCAGGATCACTGAACGAATCCCGCACGGCCCTGGTGCTGAACGCCGAGAACATCGACGTACACGCCGACTGGTGGGGCGGTACCGATCGCCGGCGCGTCGCGGATGCCGATCGGCTTTTCGAGCGCCTGTGGAACGGCCAGACCCCTCACCTGGTGGTCATGACCCTGCCCGAGGCCGTCAGGAAACGGCTGATTCAGGTCGGCGAAGCCCTCGATACGCCCCTTGAAATCGACGGCACCACGGCCGCAATGCCCGAAGTGCCGCCGCCGTCTGCACTGGAGCGCCTGCGGTTTGCCCTCATCCAGGACGGCCCCAGGCTGCCCCGCGGCCGGTACGTGGGCCTGGAAACCGCCCCCGTAGAGCCATGGCCCCACCAGGAAGTGGTGGCCCGCAGGCTGGTGGAAACGTGGCCCTACAGTTACCTGCTGTGCGATGAGGTGGGGCTGGGAAAAACCATCGAGGCGGGGCTGGCCATCCGCTCGCTCTATCTTTGCGGGCTGGTCAAACGCGTCCTGGTCTCCCCGCCGGCCAGCCTGACCCGCCAGTGGCACCGCGAAATGGCTTCCAAGTTTTTTCTGCCGTTTGCCCGGGCTTTGACGGGTACCGAGGTGCGCCACGAAGTCATTTTCCCCATGGCGGAAATCCGTTCGGGAAACAGCATCTACGGCCCTGATCTTACCATCGTGTCCACGGGCCTGCTGAGCCGCAAAGAAAGGCGATCCGCGCTTCGGTCCGCCGAGGACTTCGACATCGCCTTGATCGATGAAGCCCACTATGCCCGCCGCAAGAATCCCAGAAACGGTACTCGCAGCCACCCCCGCTTCGGCGGTCTGTATCAAACCATCCAAGACACGTTGCGCAGGCGGAGCGCCTCCCTGTGGCTGGCCACGGCCACGCCCATGCAACTGGACTGGATCGAGGTGTTCGACCTGCTGCAGCTGACCAACCGCGTGGGAGCGTTTCAGTACGACCCTTCCCTGACATGGTCCTACTACGAGGCCCTCGGCAAACTGGTGCATGGGGAAAATATCGGCCATGACGACTGGGACTTCCTGCGCCGATCCACCGATGCGTTGAAAAAACACGACCCTTTCCTGTGGGGTTTTTTGCAGCGGGCCGTCATCGACGGCAGAATTCAAATAACCGTCCGTCGATGGCTCGACAATGGTCATGTCCCCGTGGGCAGGGACCGCAGCCTCATCCAGCGCCTCATTTTTTCCGCAGCCCCCCTTTCGCGGGTCATGCTGCGCCACACGCGGAGATTACTGGAAATCTACCGTGACAACGAAATGCTCAAGGCCAATCTTCCCAGGCGCAAAGTGCTCTCGGTGCCCAGGATCGTCATGAACACAGAGGAGAAAAGAGCCTATGATGCGCTGGAAGGATACTGCAGGGACCTGACTGCCCAGATCACGGCCCACGCCCGGGGCAGCGGCTGGAAAACCAGTGTCGGCTTTTATCTGAGCTTCCTGCGGCTGCGGTTTGCCTCCAGCCTCTATGCCATCCGGGAAACCATCCGCCGGCGAGGGGAGAAGGTCAAAGCCGCCCGGCTGCAGATAGGGGATGTGGCGGATGTGGACGAAGAGATCGATACCCTGGATGCCGCCCTCGGGGAGAGCGAGGCGGACGAAGAAGCCATTCTGGCTTTCCTCAAGAACCGCACACCCGAAGATCTGCGGTGGGAGCAGGAGCGGTTATCCGAGCTGTCGTCGGTGCTGGATCACTTGAGCAGCACACCTTCGAAAATGCAAACGCTGCTGAAGGTGCTGCAGAACCGCCGCACCCACGGCGGACGCATCCGGCAGACGGTGATCTTTACCCGCTTCTACGACACCTTGCAGGATATCGTCAACCGGCTGCGCGGGATCAACGCTTCGATGCTCATCGGCACATATTCCGGTCAGGGCGGGCAATACGTCGATCCGCAGACCAAAACAATGGTGGGTGTCGAACGCGACGAAATCAAGCACCGTTTCATGCGGCAGGAGATCGATGTACTGGTCTGTACCGACGCGGCCGCCGAGGGCCTGAACCTGCAGACGGCGGACTATCTGATCAACTATGACCTGCCGTGGAACCCCATGAAGGTCGAGCAGCGCATCGGACGCATCGACCGCATCGGCCAGAAACACGACGAGGTGTCGGTACTCAACCTCTGCTATGTCGACTCGGCCGAACAGATCGTTTATGACCGGCTGCTCCGGCGCCTGAGGCAAGCCGGGTACGTGGTGGGAACGCAGCAGTTTTCCCTCCTGCCCATCACCCCCGAAGAGTTTGCCGAACTGGCGGCCGGACAGTTGAGCCCCGAAGATATCGAGGACATTGCCAGGGAGCGGATGGAAATCCAACGCCGTCAGAGCGCCAGTATGGAGATCCCGGCCAACGACCTGTTTGAGATCTACCGTCGCCTTTCAAAAGGTAACGACCGGAAAACGGCGCCTGTCACCCTCGACGCCATCTGGCAGGCACTTTCCGAGTCCCGGTATTTGCGTGACAAGGGATGTACGGTTTCAGCCGACCTTTCCGAGAAGGTATTGATGCTCCGCGGACTGGAGGGCATGGGCAGCGGCAGCGTCCTTACCATCGACAGGCAACTCTACGAAACCGGTTTGCCCGACAGGCGAAAACGGGTTCATTTCGCATCCTATGGAGATCCGGTCTTTGACGAGGTACTGGAATTATTTGCGGATTTTGAGCTTCCGGCGTGCGTCGCGCGCCTGTCGGTAAATGTGCCCGATACCCATGCCGAACTCGTTGGCTATGCCGCCGCCTGCATCACCGCTGACGGCCGGAGCGAGGTAAGGCTGATCACCTCATGGGAGGACGTGGAGGACATCCACCTGGATGAGACGGCCCGGCTTCAGCGTAACGACCTGGATCGGGCCGGAAACAAACTGCGCGACCTGATGCGCACCGAATTTGACCCCACGCGCAGCGTTCGCAGGCTGGAGCAGGACAATCAAAGGGCCGGCCGGTGCCAGCTTATTTTCGATCTGCTATCGGCACACAGCCTGCTGGGAGATATCACTTATTCCGATGAGGACAACTTCTGGTCGTTTGTCAGAGACCATTTGGATGATCTGATCCATACGCGAGAGAAGCTGCTCATTCCAAGACTGCCCGTTGATGAACTCAGAAGAATCAAGGAAGCACTGCTCACTGATTTCCATTTGCCGCAGGTGGATGCAACCACCAGAATTACCCTGCCGATCCTGTTCGTAAAAGCGGCGGTGGATGCCGCTTGCCGAGTTGCCGATGGGATGCGGGTAAAAAATCGAAAAGAATTAAGCATCGGCATGGTGAAATCCGCGATCGAACGCAGGCTCGTCACAGCGTTCAGGCAATCCGGTTCCCCTTTTGTTTTCTGAAATCGCAGGCAGATATAAATGGCAAGACAATCTGACCTTGAAAATTTCGCCCAGCGGCGGTAGGCTATAATCATTGGATAAGTATTCACCGGCACCATCAGGGCCGATCGAAATACACCAGGGCCAGGCGCCTGTAGAGACTGGTTTACCGGGATGAAATGCCGGACAGGTCATCGGCAATAAAACGGAAGCCGGCGATAAAAAATACAAAAGGAAGGCTTTTATCGAAGAACCGGTCAAACCCTCCCGCAGGTAATGCGGGAAGACCGTAGCATCTCGTTCCGTCGTCACCCGCATATCCGAATACCAGGCTTGTCACCGGAAACGGCCGACAGGCTTTTTTATGGAGTATCGGAAGCGCCGGTCGCGAATGGGCGAGAGGATCCAGGAGGTTCCATCATGGCCGTCAGTATCGCGCTCATCATCCTGTTCGGCCTGGGCGCGGATTACCTGTTCAGGCGCATAAAGCTGCCCGGGCTGGTCGGGATGCTGATCGCGGGGATTCTTGCAGGCCCGTATGTCCTGAACCTGATTTCACCTGAAATGATGACCGTATCGGGAGATTTCCGGAAAATCGCCCTGATCGTCATCCTCCTCCGGGCGGGATTTGAACTCCGCCGCGACACCCTGAACCGGGTGGGCCGCGCGGCCCTTACCATGAGCTGTGTCCCGGCCATCTTCGAGATCCTCGGCGTCATATGGGTGGCCCCTCCCCTTCTCGGCATCACCTATCTGGAGGCCGCCATCCTGGGATCCATCCTTGGAGCGGTCTCGCCCGCGGTGGTCGTGCCGCTCATGATCGACTTCATGGACCGGGGCCGCGGCGCCAAAAAGGGAATCCCGACCCTTTTGCTGGGCGCCTCTTCCATCGATGACGTGTTCGTGATTGTCCTGTTTACCATCTTCCTCGGGATGTACGGCGGCACCCACGTCAACATCTGGGCCAAACTGGCGGAGATTCCCATCTCCATCATCCTCGGAATCATCGTGGGGCTCATCCCGGGCTTCCTGCTGCTGCGGCTCTTTCAGAAATACGACTGGCGTCCGCCCAAGCGGACGATCGTGGTCCTCGGCGTGGCCATTGTTCTCACGTGGCTGGAGACCGCATGCGAAAAATGGGTCCCCGTGGCAAGCCTCCTGGGTGTCATGGCCATCGGGTTCGTGATTCTGGAAAAGTCCGAAGCCATTGCCCATATCATATCGCAAAAGCTCAAAAAACTGTGGGTCTTCGCCGAACTCCTCCTTTTCGTGCTCGTGGGCGCGCAGGTGAATGTCCACGTGGCATGGAAGGCGGGCCTTTCGGGAATGATCGTCATCCTTGTGGGCCTTGTCTTTCGAAGCATCGGAACCTATGTTTCGATCCTTGGAACCCCTCTCGACTGGAAGGAACGGCTCTTCTGCGTGGTGGCCTATATCCCCAAGGCGACGGTCCAGGCGGCCATCGGCGCCGTTCCCCTTGCGGCGGGCGTCGCCTCGGGAGAGGTGATCCTTGCCGTGGCGGTTCTCTCCATTCTCCTGACCGCCCCCATCGGTGCCATCGGTATCATGGTGATGGGAGAACGAATCCTGGACAAGGGAGAAAAATCACCTTACATGTTCAAGGACCTCCGCGAAAAAATGGGGCTGCCCCGCGTGGGGGAACGGGTGATGCACAAGGAATCCGGGACCGTCTGGAAGGTGATCGAGGAACAGGAGACGTGGATCGACGCCCCGGCCGAAAGCGCGGCGGTTCATTCCCCGCACCGGATACCGGCCATCCACCTGCGTTTCTGGAAGGGAGACACCGGAAACGGGCCCGGAACAGGAAAGACCATCAGCCACCGTTACAGCCAGGCGGCCCCGCCCTTCGCGAAAGACTGGGAGATCCTCTATGACTGGTAGGATCCGGCCGGAGGCCCATCGGTTTTTCCTTCCGGATGGAAAGCCTCCTTGGATCCATGCGCCGCAATCGAAAAGAAAAAGAGGCGGTTGAAGTATTCAAGCAGGTTTCCTGTTTTTGTCGATGGAAACAAGCGACATCTTGTCCGATTCGATGCGCTCCTGCAGGGTTCCTTCCGGTTACGCCGCTGCCGTCAGGACCGATCCCGGCGAGAGGTTCTCCCGTGTTCGAGACTGACAGGTTAACAAAAGAGGCGAGACATATACGATTCAGCTCCTTTTGAGATAGCGTGCCATGGCCGGATGCAACATGGCCCTGCGGCCCTGGTCCCCTGTGTCAGGGGAAAATCATAAATCGCTCAATTTGGGGAAAAACAAAGGTTACGCTGAACGGTTATCCAGGTCCTTCATTCCCGTCAATCCCGTGCTTTCCAGGAACCGTTTGTAGCAGTCATGGGGATCGGCCCGGTTGAAATCACCGGTCATATCATGGACCAGCCCGGGACACCCACCGTTACAAAAAGGCGCCCACTCGCAGTCCTCGCATCCCGGCACCTGTTCCATGGGGATCTTTCGCCGGTCCTTGAGGGCCTGGAGGGTGGGATGGGTCCTCCAGATCTCCCTGAGAGGATCCCGGTTGATCCGGCCCATCTCAAGGTGGGAAAGCATGTTGCACGGCGTGATCATCCCGTCGTGATGAACCGAAAGCTTATTGTACATACAACCGCACGCCGTTAAATACCCCATCTGCCACCGGCGGGTCATCTCCCCGGTCTCCCTCGCGTGATCCATCTCCCGGTAGGCGCGCCACTGGGCCAGGGGACCGGCCTGGGCCGTGATCCGGCCGTTATACCGGGCCGACAGGCGGGCCAGGCGCTTCATGGCCGATACCCGCTGTCCCGGGGTCAGGACAATCGATTCCTGATTGTTACACCCCGCGCCCATGGGCATGGCGTCATTGGTGCCGAAACTGTCCAGCCCCACGTCTTCCAGCAGGAACCGCGCGATATTTTCCAGATCATCCACGTTATACCGGTTGATGGTGACCCGGCAGGTGACCGGAAACCCGGCCTCCTTGAGCAGGCGCAATCCCATAACCGCCTTGACAAAAGACCCATCCCCGCGGCTCCTGTCGTGGACCTCGGCGCACGATCCGTCGATGGAGACCTGGATACTGGTGAGCCGGCTCCGGCGGAGGCCGTTTTCAAAGCGTTCCAGTGTCTTTTCCGTGATCAGGGTCCCGTTGCTCAAAAGGGAGTAGCGCATGCGGTTTTCCATCACCGCGTCGATCAGGTCCCACAGTTCGGGCCGGACAAAGGCCTCTCCCCCGCTCAGGCAGACATCCCGGACGGCCAGGCTCCGAAGCTCCCCGAAAAACGCAACCCATTCCTCCACAGGCAAATCCGGCCGGTATTTCATCTCATCGGCATAGAAGCAATAGGAGCAGTGGAGATTGCACCGGCCCGTGAGGGAAATGTCCAGTGATGTGGGCGCATCCAGCACATCGGGATATGCCGTCTCCCGCACCGGTGCCGGCGCCTTTTTGTCCTGAAGCGCCAGGAAGCCCTGCTTGGACAGGTCAGTGCAGAATGCCCCCACATCCTGAACGACCCGGTCTGAAGGCACCCCGGAAAACGCATGGCAGAGATCCCCGGCCAGTCCTTCCAGGGAACGGGTGCCGTCGAGCCGTTTCCAGAGGAACAGGCCGGTGACGTTCAACACCCGCTCCCGGCCCGCATCCGGATCGAACAGGACCGCGCCGCGCTCTCCCATGAGCCGAACCGAGACTTGGGGATTGATGCGGTAATACTGCCCGGGTTGTTCCATTGTCACTTCCGATCCCTTTTTCAGGCAGGATTTACATGATCGACGGTGCCCCGCGTTTCCCGGCCAGGATTTCGTTGATAAGGGTCGAGGAAGTTCCCATGGTGTAGGGGAAATAGATAATTCTTACCCCCACCGCCTTTAATTCCTGTTCAATGCCCTGCCATTTCTCAGTGTCATACCAGTCATCCCCCACAAACATGACATCGAACTTGAGTTTTCTCCATGCTTCAATCTTGTCCATGCTTCTTTGGGGAATAACCGCGTCCACTCCCTTGATGTTCCGGATGATCTCGCAGCGCTCATCAAAAGGAATAATGGCCTTTTTCTTTTTGTATTCCATTACGAGTTTATCCGTGGTCACTCCCACGATCAGCCTGTCACACATGGCCCGCGCATTTTTCAGCAGGTTCAGATGACCGATGTGGAATAAGTCGAAAACGCCTGTTGTGTAGCCTATGATCAAAGGGATCACCTTCTTTCTGTTTCGTTCGGTTTGTGTTCCGGAGCTGATCTTTATTTTTGCACGCTATTCACACCGACGGTAGGTCTTGAATCCCGCATCGTGACACATTCGGTCCCGCTCTGCCGCCCTGATATCCTCCCGCACCATGGTGGCCACCAGCTCGTCGAAAGACACGGTGGGCTCCCATCCCAGGACGGAACGGGCCTTGGACGCGTCACCCAGGAGGAACTCCACCTCCGTGGGTCTGAAATACCGGGGATCCACCGCCACCAGGGTCTTTCCCGTCCGGGTATCCCGGCCGGTCTCTTCTGTGCCGGTCCCCTCCCAGCCGATGGTAATCCCGATCTCCCTGAACGCCTTTTCAACGAACTCCCTCACCGAATGGGCCTCACCCGTAGCGATGACAAAGTCATCCGGCCGCTCCTGCTGCAGCATCAGCCACGTGGCCCGGACGTAGTCCCTGGCGTCTCCCCAGTCTCTTCTGGCATCCAGGTTACCCAGGTAGAGCGTTTCGTCGAATCCCATACTGATACGCGCCACCGCCCGGGTGATTTTCCGCGTCACGAAGGTTTCGCCCCTGGCGGGCGACTCATGGTTGAACAGGATGCCGTTGCACGCGAACATGTGGTAGGCCTCCCGGTAGTTGACCGTGATCCAGTAGGCATACAGTTTGGCCGCCGCATACGGACTTCTGGGATAAAAAGGAGTGGTTTCCGTCTGGGGGACCTCCCTCACCTTTCCAAACAGCTCGCTGGTGGAGGCCTGGTAAAACCTTGTCTCTTTCTCCATTCCCAGTATGCGCATGGCCTCAAGGAGCCTCAGCGCGCCGAGGGCATCGGCGTTGGCCGTATACTCCGGAGTCTCAAAGGAGACCATGACGTGGCTCTGGGCGGCCAGGTTATAGATCTCATGGGGCCGGATGTCCTGGATGATCCGGATCAGGTTGGTGGCGTCGGTCAGGTCCCCGTAATGCATGAAAAACCGCACATCGGTTTCATGAAGGTCCCGGTAGAGATGATCCACGCGGCCCGTGTTAAAGGAAGAGGACCTCCGCTTGATCCCATGGACCTCGTACCCCCGCTCCAGAAGAAATTCCGCCAGGTAGGCGCCGTCCTGCCCGGTGATCCCTGTTATCAGCGCGCGTTTCATGGGTGCTCCTTTTGGGTTTGCCTGTCTGTGGTTTGTTTATCTGCGGGTCGGTTTCGTCCGGTCTGCTCTGTCCGGTCTCCGATCCTTTGTCCTCGCTTCCGCATACGCCTCGCCCCTTCCCGGCCACCCCGGACAGGCAAGAGTTGAGTTTTCCCAGGCCGGTCCCATGCGCCGGGCCGTTTCCCCCAGGGTCGGGCGCGATTTCCTGTCCATATAAATTGTTCAGGCCATGAACTTTAAATAATATCCACCTCATATGTCAAGCAAGGCGCGCCGGGAACCGGTCTTTGCACAAAAAAGACGGGGCTATCCCTGAATGCGGGTTCAGGCAGCCCCTGCCGGCCGCGCCGGGATCTTTTCATACCGCTTCCGGTAAACCCGGTTCACAGGGTCCATACCATGGTGGGCCGGTAGTCCCTTTTCCGCCATAGGATCCCGCCCGCCGCGCGAAGAGTTTTGAAGGAGATCACCGGTTCGCGGTAAAGCGGTATCCCGGTATTTCCCCGGATTCATCCGCCCGCCGAGTCCGGACGCCCTGTCATTTCCGGGTAGACAGCACCGCCTTTTACGGCTATTCTTTCACCTGAACCGGGCGTTTCAGATTTTGATGAGAGACTTTATTTTGTGATATAATCGAAAGGTGTCACCCGTCAGGTTGCAGGCATACACCGAAGGTCTTATTTAAAATCATCGGGATCCACAGCTCCCCGGGATTCCCGATTTGGCCGAACTCACGGCGTTGTGCCCCGTCTGCCGTCGTTGCGGTGCGGCGTGCCACCCGGAGTTGCACCTCTCTCCTGAAATCCTGTGCGCCCCGCGTTTTCGGTAAACCCCGGAATCGGCCGATTCATGTCTGACATCGTCATATGTCCCGGCGACGCATGGAGAGGCTGGGCGGGCGGTGGTCGAAAGCAGTTTCGAGGACGGATGAAACAATGATCATTCATTATACCCTGCCGCATCATCCACCAAAGACCTTTAAATCGGAATCCGACATCGTCATCATCGGCCGGCATCCGAGGCCCGGCCGCCCCATCGACCTCGATCTCTCGCCGGATTCCTACGTTTCCAAGCGCCACGCGCGGATCCGTCACGAAAACGGCGAATACTGGATAGAAGACCTCGGCAGCGGGAACGGGACGTGGGTCAACGGCCGGAAGATCACCGAAAAAACCCGGCTGACCCCGAAAACCCGCCTGAGAATCGGGTGGACCAGCATCGAAGTGGAAATGGAAGCGGCCCCGCCGCGTCCGGACACCGGTCCCGGCAAACCCGCCATATCCGGGGACAAAGAGGAATCCCGGGGGCCGGAAGGCGTCATTGTCACGGAGGCGGACCGCGAGCAGGGACCCGACGACAGCCGGGACATGACCGTTACCCAGGCATGGCGCCAGTTGAAGGCCCTGAACGACTTCAGCAGGGCCCTGGAAACCGACACGACCCTTGACGCGCTGGGACAGATTCTCGTGAAGCAGCTCCAGATGGCCATACCGAACGCCCAGCGCGGGGCGGTGCTCCTCCCGGACGAGCAGGGGGAACTGCTCCTCAAGGCCCACTGGCCCCAGGGAGATCACTCCGTCAGCATGACCTGGGTCCGCAGGGCCTTTACCAAGCGGGAGGCCTTCATCTGGAGCGCCGCGCCCTCCGACGCGTCGACCCACGACACCCCTCACAGCGCCATCTATTATGACGTGCAATCGGCCATTTACGTGCCTCTCCTCCTTGGCGGAGATGTCTTCGGCGTCATATACGTGGACAACTACTGCGCACGGGACGCATTTTCCTCCATTGACCTGGAAATGTTGAAGGCCATGGCCGGCCAGGTGGCGATGTTCATTCGGGATCATGTCCTGCGCAAGGATCTCCAGCGCGAAGAACTGCTCCGATCCAACCTGCTCCGCCAGTTTTCGCCGAAAATCGCGGAACAGATCCTCGACAAGGCCGCCCGGCTTCAACGCGGGGGAGAACGGGCCGATCCCGTGACAATCCTCGTTTCGGACGTGCGCAGCTTTACGGCCCTGAGCGCAAAAATGGATCCGGACGAAGTGGTTCGAATGCTGAACGAGATGTTCGACGCCTTTGTGCCGATTATCTCGGAATACGGAGGGATCGTGGACAAATTCGTCGGGGATTCCCTGCTGGCGGTTTTCGGCAGCCCGGAACCGGATTCGCATCAATGGGAGAAGGCGGTCAGGGCGGCCCTGGAGATGCAGCGGGCCATGCGCATGCTGGGAGAAGGGAGAAAGGTACGTCGGCTCCCCGTGTTCCAGGTGGGCATCGGGATCCACACGGGCGAGGCCATACACGGCTTTATCGGATCGGCCGAACGGGTCGAGTTCACGGTGATCGGCGACACGGTGAACCGGGCGGCCCGTTACTGCGACGGGGCCGCTCCGAAGGAAATCGTTATCAGTCAGCCGGTTTACGAACACGTCTACCGGCTGGTGGAAGTGGAACCCAAGACCATCCGGACCAAGCACCCGGAAACCGAGGGCAACCTCGAGGGTTTCCTGGTAAAAGGCCTCAAAAAAGAGGACGGGCCCTCCGGCGCCCGTCGCGGGTAGCCCTT
>CAZCVB010000047.1:0-12574 GCA_964501805.1 uncultured Desulfobacteraceae bacterium
ACCGCCCGCATCCCTTTCTCGACCGCGTAGCTCGCCAGTTCCACGAGATCCGGGCGCATCAGGGGCTCGCCGCCTGAGAAGAGGACCACCGGCACCCCGTATCGGGCCAGGTCGTCGATAAGGGCCAGCCCCTGTTCATGGGTCAGCTCCGGCTCCCGGGTGCGGGCCACGGCCCGTGCGTAGCAGTGGACACACCGGAGGTTGCAGGCCCGGGTGACGTTCCACACCACCACCGGTTTTTTATCCTCTGAAAATTGCAGCAGATGGGAGGGAAGTTCACTGGAGCGGCGGCCGTAGCGCAGGGCGTCCGAGGGTTCGATAGTTCCACAGTAAAGTTTTGATATCCCAATCATTTTATTGAAATCGGCTCCCTTTCAGACAACAGGCCGGGACCCATGGGCCGGGCGCTGAAAAAGATGCCCGCTCCCCCGTTTCAGATCCATCGAGAGGTAGGGGATCCGTCATGACTGTTCGAGCGGGATCAACTTTCATCCCCGGGCGCCCCGTCCCACAGGGACTCCCCTGCCCGGTATTCCCGGCGATAATATTTTTTGATCAGGTTGTTGACGTAGCTCTCCATGTCCGAGACCGCCTCGGCATTGATCCGGAAGGTATCGATCCCCGCGCGGTCCTTCACCAGGTTGAGCCCGTATTCGAGTCTCTTTGCCACCTCAAATGCCAGGGGGCCCGCCTCCTGGTCTTTTTCCATGGCCTGGCGGATAATCTCGTCCACCGCGGTCTCATCGAATGAAACCTTTACCTGGAGTTTGTCCGCCAGCGAGGCCTCCTCCACCTTGACCTGTGTGTACATCTCCCTGAAATCTTCGAAGGCCGTGTCGATATCCGTGATATTTTTCAGGTAAAGACGCGCGATGAGCGCCTCCCGCTCAGGTGAGACGCCGAGGCCCGATTTTTTCTGAAAATGATCCGCTCGTTCGGCCACGTATTTCCGGATGTCTTCAAATTCCTTTTCCTTTGCCCGCAAAAAGCGCGCTTCCCGTTCGGGATCGTCCGGCCCGTTCACCAGTCGTTCAAGCGCGCCCTCCGGGTCTTCCACGACCTCCGGTGTCACCAGGAACCGATCCGCCCCCCGGGTCGGGAGGGCCTTTTCAAATGGGATCAAGACCTTTTCAACGGCGCTGACAAGACCCCGGGCCCCGGTTTTTTCCGCGGAGGCCATCTCTGCGATTTTTCTGAGCGCCTCGGCCTCGAATTTGATGTCGATCCCGTAGGCCCTGAAATCGAGACGTTTACTGATGATCACCGGGTTGTTCGGGTTCCGCAGGATTTCGACCAGGTCCTCCGTGCCCAGTTCGTCAAAGACCACCACCACCGGGAGCCGGCCCACGAATTCCGTTTCAAACCCGAACTCCACCAGATCCTGGGCCGTGACCTCTTTCAATATCTCCCACGGGACTTCCGGGGACCTCACGTCCGCCTCAAATCCGATGCCCTGCCGCTGGAGTCGTTTCTTGATGATTTCAGCCAGATCACCGAAAGCGCCGCTCATGATAAAGAGGATATTCCGGGTGTTGACCACTTTTTTTTCCTTTTTTCCGGTCCTTCGGTAATGCTCGATGGCCTGGATCTGGGAAATGGGGTCGTGCGGGACCTTGAGATCCACATCGGTCTCTTCCATGGGTTTCAGGAGGGCACGCTGTACGCCCGTTCTGGAGACATCGTGCCCGATGATGTTCCGGGAAGAGGCGATCTTGTCGATTTCATCGATGTAAATAGTACCGCTTTCGGCCAGCGCGATGTCCTCATTGGCCTCATAGACCAGGTCTCGTACCAGGTCTTCCACGTCTCCGCCCACGTAACCGGTTTCGCTGAACTTGGTGGCGTCCCCTTTTACGAACGGAACGCCCAGCTTTTTCGCGATCAGCTTGATGATATAGGTTTTCCCCACGCCGGTGGGGCCGATCATCAGCACGTTGTTCTTGATCATCCCCACCTGGCGGGGCTTGTCGCCCTTGGAGATCCTGAGGCTGTGTTTGATGCGGTTGAAATGGGTGCAGACCTTGGTGGCCAGGACCGCTTTGGCCCGATGCTGCTTGACGACGAACCCGTCCAGGTAGGTCTCCAGCTCTTCCGGCAGCAGGTCGAACGAGAGGATGCCGTCGGATGCGCCGTCCGGGCCGGGCTCATCCGTCGGGGTCTCCCCGGGCTTCGGAAAAACGAGAGGGGAGATGATCTTGACCCTGCCCCCGTATTTTTTTGACAGGTAGTCGCTCAACTCCTTTTCCAGCTCTTTCTGGTTGGGAATTTTTCCTCGCTCGTCTTTTTCGTCTGCTGGGAGATTCGGGGTTTCCATCATTATTTTCCTGTACGGCGGTCCCTTCCATCCTGTTTTGTTGTCCAGGCCGGGCGCGAAGGCCGGTTTTCAGGGGCTCCGCCTGTTGCATGGGTGCATGGCAAGGGGCTTTTTCTATTCATCGATTGCCTTATGCCCCGATTTTTCAATATATGCATTCGGTTTTCGGATTTCAACCTTTATGTTCCGGCCGACGCCGCGTCGTCGCCGGGAGTTCACGACACCATGTTGACGCGGTTTCATAAATTGTTTAACGTGACCGAAAACCGGCGGAGAGGTTTTTTGCGGGATAAATTCGGGCACGCGGCGGTTTACGGGCATGCCCGGGAAAGACAGGTGCCCATCCATGGCGTATCGGTTGGAAATCAGACTGAAAAGAGAGCTCCTCGACGCGGAAGGTGCGGCGGTTCGGAGAAAATCAAGGGAATATTTCGGGCTGGAGGTGGAAGATGTCCGTACCATCCGCGTATTGACCCTCGACGCGGATCTCGATCCCGCAAGCCTGGAACGGATCCGGACGGAGATCTTTACCAATCCCGTGACCGAGGAATCCTCTTTTCAGCCCTTGGCCGCGGATTTCGACTGGCTTATCTGGATCGGCTACCGGCCGGGAGTACGGGACACCGCCGGGAGTACCGCCAGGGAGGCCGTTGAGGACCTCCTGGGCGTCCGTTTCAGACCCGGCGACGCCGTATACACGTCCAGGCTCTATGAGATTACGGGTCCTCTTACCGGGGAACAGGTCGGGAAAATCGCGGTCGATCTCCTGGCCAACGACATCATCCAGCAGTGGAAGATTTTTTCCCGGGAGGAATGGGACCCGGAAAAGGGAATCGGGTTCCCGGTACCCAGGGTGATCCTGGACCACGCGCCTGAGGTCGCCGCCGTCTCCATCGGGAGCGACGAGGAACTGGCCAGGATATCCCGGGAACGCAATCTCGCCCTCCAGGAGAGCGATATCCCGGTGATCCGTCGGTACTTCCAGCGGGAAGACGTCCTGGCGGAGCGGAAAAAAGTCGGACTTTCTCTCCCCACCGACGTGGAGCTGGAGTATATCTCGCAGGCCCGGAGCGATCACTGCAACCACAATACCTTCCGCGGTCTGTTCAGGTATCACGACCTGTCGACGGGCGAAAAGGAGACGGTGGACAACCTGTTCAAGACGTGCATCGAGGCCCCCACGCTGAAGATCAAGGCGGAAAAGGAGTGGGTGGTCTCCGTGTTGTGGGATAACGCCGGGGTGGGTCGCTTCGACAGGGACCATTATTACGTGATCACCGGCGAGACGCACAACAGCCCGTCCAACATGGAGGCCTACGGCGGCGCCATCACCGGGATCGTCGGGATATACCGGGACCCCATGGGAACGGGAAAAGGCTCGCGACTGGTCCTCGGCATGTACGGGTACTGCGTGGCCGCGAGGGATTACCACGGGGAACTGAAACCGCATCTTCACCCGAGGCGTCTCCTGGACGGGGTCATAGAGGGGGTGAGGGACGGCGGGAACAAGAGCGGTATCCCCACCCCGTTCGGGTCTCTCCTTTTTGATGACGGTTATCTGGGCAAGTGCCTTGTCTTTGTCACGGCCATGGGGATCATGCCCGCGCGGGTGGGCGGGGAATCGTCACACCGCAAGACCACCCGTCCCGGGGACCTCATCATCATGTCGGGGGGACGGGTTGGAAAAGACGGGATCCACGGGGTGACCGCGGCCTCCGAGACCTATGGCGAACACACCCCGGCGGGTCATGTGCAGATCGGCGATCCATATACCCAGAAAAAGATGCATGATTTTCTTCTCGAGGCCAGGGACGCAGGTCTCATCGCCTTTATCACGGATAACGGGGGCGGGGGCCTGTCGTCTTCCATCGGGGAATCGGCGCGCTTCAGTAACGGGGCCCGCGTGGACCTGGACCGGGTCCCCCTCAAGTACGAGGGGCTGGACCAGTGGGAGATCTGGGTGTCGGAATCCCAGGAAAGGATGACCGTGGCCGTAAAACCGGAACATCTGGCGGATTTCATGGCGCTTTCCGATCTGCACGCGGTGGAGAGCACGGTGATCGGCGAGTATACGGACTCGGGATATCTGCAACTTGATTACAAGGGAAAAACCTGCGCCTATGTGCGGATGGACCTTCTGGAGTCCGATTTTCCCCAGTGGGAGTTCGACGCGGAGTGGGTTCCGCCCCGGATGAGGGGCCTGACCGAGCCGGTGGTTGCGGAACCCGCGACCCACGGGCCCCTGCTGAAAGGACTCCTTTCCCGCCCGAACCTATGCGCCCGGAACTGGATCGCCCGGCAGTACGATCACGAGGTCCAGGGGGGCAGCGTGGTCAAGCCCCTGGTGGGAAAACAGCGGGATGTCCCCGCAGACGCCGTGGTCACGCGGCCCATCCTGGAATCCGGTCGCGGGCTCGCCGTTTCCCAGTCCCTTAACCCCTTCTATTCCCGGATCGACACCTATCACATGGCGGCCGCTACCATTGACGAGGCGGTGCGGAGGGTCCTGGCCGTGGGGGGGGATCCGGATCACCTCGGGGGAGTGGACAATTTCTGCTGGCCCAGCATCGGGTACGATCCGGTCCATAACCCGGACGGGAAATACAAGGCGGCCCAGCTGGTCCGGGCCAACTGGGCCCTGAGAGACTGCTGTCTTGCCTACGGCATCCCGCTCCTTTCCGGGAAAGACAGCATGTACATCGACGGGAACCTGGAAGGCCCGTACGGAGAACGGCGAAAGACATCCGGCCTGCCCACGCTCATGTTTACGGTGTGCAGCGTCGTTGAGGATATTACCCGGTGCGTCACCATGGATGCCAAGTTCCCGGGGGACCTGGTGTACGTCCTCGGAGAAACCCGGAACGAACTGGGGGCCGGTGAATATTACCAGATGCTGGGATATGTGGGATGCAATGTGCCCACCGTCGACCCGTCGGCCTTTCGGCCCATGTACCGGGCCCTTCACCGGGCGATTTCGTCGGGTCTTTTGTCCTCCTGTCATGCGGTTTCAAGGGGCGGCCTGGCCGTTCACCTGGCCCTGCCGGCCATGGCGGGGGAACTGGGCATGGATCTCCGGCTTTCCCGGGTGCCGGCCGCGTCCGGGCTCACGGCGGCCCAGGTCCTCTACTCCGAATCCTGCGGCCGGTTTGTGGTGACGGCGGCGCCGGAAAAAAGGGACGCCGTGGAAGCCGCGTTTTCAGGCATGAAGATCGGCCGGCTGGGAACGGTGACGGATTCGGGGCGTTTGAAGATCAGGGACGCCGCGGACGGGATTCTCCTTGATGAGGATGTCCTGGAACTGAAAGAGGCCTGGAAGCGGCCGTTTGGGGAATTGATATGATGGAAGTCAGGGCGCTGGTTTTAACGGGTTACGGGCTGAACTGTGACTATGAGACGGATTTTTCCCTGAAACTGGCGGGAGCGGACTCCCACCGGGTCCACATCAACCGGCTGATCGCGGGAAAAGACGATGATCCCCCGGTCCCGCTGGACGATTTCCATATCCTGGTTTTCGGCGGGGGATTCAGCTGGGCCGATGACCATGGCGCGGGAGTCGTCATGGCGTCCAAGTTCCGGCGACACCTGGGGGAACCGGTCCGGAGATTCATCGCGGAAGGAAAATTGATCATCGGCATCTGCAACGGGTTCCAGTGCCTTGTCAACCTGGGACTCCTTCCCGCCTTTGATTCGAACTATGGCGAACGGCGCGTGGCCCTGACATATAATGATTCGGGGAACTTTATCGATACCTGGGTGAAACTCAGGATCAACGCGGGATCGCCGTGCGTTTTTACAAAGGGTATCACTTCCCTGGAACTCCCGGTGCGGCACGGGGAGGGAAAGTTCTACGCCGCCCAGGCGGACATCGATCGGCTCATCGGCGACGGTCAGGTCGTGCTCCGGTACGCGGATGAAAAAGGGGATCCGGCCCTGGGCCGGTGGCCCCTCAACCCCAATGGATCCTTGCAGGATATCGCCGGGATCTGTGATCCCAGCGGCCGCGTTTTCGGCCTCATGCCCCATCCCGAGGCCTTCAACCACTTTACCAATCACCCGGACTGGACCCTCCGGAAAGAGCGGTCCCTGCGGCGGGGAGAGCGGCTCCCGGACCGGGAAGGGGACGGGATCCGGATTTTCAGAAACGCGGTGGACTACATCCGCGGGTCGTTTTGACCCGCCGGAGGCGGGCGGGGATTCAATCCTCCGTTGCTGTTTGTCCCTTGACACCGGCCCGGCACAGGAGTATAAAATTCTGATAATAATTGAAATCCAAGATGATAAGGAGGCGTGAGATATATCAATGGCATCCAACAGCAAAAAAACAAAGGCGATTCGGGATCGAAAGGCCAGGTCCAACCGGCGGAATCTCAAGGCGAACATAAAGCGCGTCCAGCAAAACGCGGAGTTGCTACGGGAACTGGCCTCTGGAGATGAAAAATAGCTCCGTTGAAAAAACCTGTTCGATCCCTCCGTTGATCCCCTGAAACCCGTCCGAAAGGCGGGTTTTTTTGTCTCTTTTTATTACGAAAAATCCATCTGTCCCCGGCACCTGTTGCGTGGAGGGGAGTCGTCCAGTGAAATACAGGACGTTGCGGTCTCAATCCTGATTTCCAATGCACCGGTCGATTGAAGGCCGGCCACGGGTTGCCGACGAAAGCCCCGGCATTCCCGGATGAAGCGGAAAAAGGGGTGGCGCTGTTTTCGACAGGGACGAGCACTTCCGGCCCGGTTTCGGGTACGTCGGAAGACTTTTCCAGACCGAGTCTCATGCCAGGTATTGCGCTGTCTTGAGTCTTCGGCCGATGCGGTAGTCCATGTGCCGGGAGAGCACCTCCCGGATTTCCCCGAGGGTCTCCTCGCTCCATGACATGTCCTTTGCGACCACGGCGGGACGGTCCTGAATGCGCCGGAGGGCCAGGCCCGCCTCCGGGCCCAGGCCGGGCGATGACGGGGATTCCCGGCCGCACTTCAGGCAGGCGATCCCGCCGCTTTCCCGCACGAATACCGCCCTTCCTTCCCCCCTGTAGGGACGGCCGCATCGGCAGCAGGTATCGAGATCGATCCGGTATCCCCCCAGGGCCATGGCCCCCGCCTCGAAAAGGAGACGGGTGGTGCGCGGTTCCCCTCCGGACGCGAGTTCGGCGAAAGACCCCCTGATCAACTCGAACATGTCCGGGGCCGTCACCCCGGGCGGGAACAGGATCTCCGTGAGTTCAATCATGTAACTGGCCAGGGAAAGAGAGGAGAAGTCGGACCTGAGCCCGGAAAACGGCTCCAGGAGCCGGCAGGACTGAAGGAAACACAGGTCCCGTCCTTTCCGGATATCATATTCCATGCTGGAGAGCGCGCACAGGTCAAGGCAGTTGGCAAACCTTTTCCGGCTTTTCCGGCCGCCTTTGGCAATACCCTTCAACCGGCCTTTGTCCTTTGTGAAAAAGGTCACGATAAGGTCGGTCTCTCCCAGCTCCCGTACACGCATGATGATGGCGGGAGAAATGCGGGTGGTCTTCATGCGTCGCTTCGCCTTTCCGGTTGATGTGTTTTCCCGGTTAAGGGAATTCGTTATTGATACCCATTCCGGGGAAAGGGGTCAAGGTCCGCGGTGAGGCCGAGGCGGGCGGCCGTCAGGTTTTTCTTGACACCTCTTTTGCCTATGATAAAATCCCATATAAGATATTTCAGATATCATATATGGGATTTAAGGGATGAACCCGCACAGATCAGAACACGCCCCGGCCGTGGACCGGGCCCTGGATGTGATCGACCTGATGGCCGCCAGTCACGGGGATCTCTCCTTTTCGGAGATCCGGCGGGAGACCGGGATTCCAAGGCAATCGCTGGTCAGGATCCTCAATACCCTCCGGGACCGGGGCATCGTGGACCGGTCCGCGAAAAGGGGCGGCTACCGCCTGGGGATGCGTCTGTTGTACCTGGGAAACCGCTTGCAGGACAAGATCCAGCTCCGGTCCGTGGCGCGGCCCTGCATGGAGGAGCTGGCGCGCAAGACCCGGAAAACCGTTGAACTTTCCACCCTTGACCGGGATCAGCTGATCCTGATCGAACAGGTCGAGGGGAGTGAAGGCGTCCGGCTTTATTCCCGGGTGGGGGCTGTTTACCCGTACCTGCATGCCGTGGCGGTGGGAAAGATCTACCTCGCCCACATGGACAGGGAAAAGCGGCGGCAGGTCCTGGAAAAGATCGGCCTTCCCGCGGTGACCGAGCACACCCTCACGCGCCTGGCGGACCTGGAACGGGACCTCGTGCAGGTCCGCAAAAACGGTTTCGCCTTTGAAGACCAGGAGCTGCGCAAGGGGATTCGACGGGTGGCGGCCCCTGTTTATGACCACCGGGACGAGCTGGCGGGATGCGTGTCCGTGGCGGCCACGGTTTTCAGTTTTGACCTGGAGGACCTGGCTCGTCTCGGTGACATGGTGCGGGAGACGGCTGAAAGGATATCAGAAAACATGGGAAAAAGGCCATGAGACCCTTTTTTGATCCTTCGAGCGTGGCGGTCTTCGGCGTGGAGGCCTCTCCCCGCAACCTGGCGAAGAACATTGTTTCCAATTGCCTGGACATGGGATTCCCCGGAGAGATTTATCCTGTGGGACGGCGGCCCGGGACGGTCCGTGGAAAGGAGATATTGACCGACCCGGCGGATCTTCCCGGCGGGATCGAACTGGCGGTGATCCTGGTGCCGGCGAAGGTCGTGCCCGGGATCATGGCGGCCTGCGGCCGGAAAGGGATCCGGCATGCCATCGTGTCGACCGCAGGCTACCGGGAATTGAACGAGGCCGGAAACCCGGCGGAGAGGGATCTCGTGGCCGCGGCGAAACGCCACGGCATCCGGTTCATCGGTCCCAACTGCATCGGCGTGATCTGCACGGAATCCGGCCTGTGTACGCCGTTCAACCCCATGGCCCCGCAAAGATTCAAAAAAGGACCTGTGAGCATCATTGCCCAGAGCGGCGGCGTCACGACCCAGACCGCCTATCATTTTTCCGAAGAGCATGTGGGGTTCTCAAAAATCATCAGTGTCGGGAACAAGCTGAACATTACCGAAGTCGAATTTATGGAATATCTCATGAAAGATCCCCATACCGGCCAGATCCACCTTTATCTGGAGAGTATCGAAGACGGGAGAAGACTGATGGATCTGGCCCGGCGGTCGCCAAAGCCGGTGGTGGTCTTCAAATCCAACAGGACCCGGACCGCGTCCCGGGTTGCCTGGTCCCACACGGCGGCCCTGTCCAATGACGACCGTGTCGTGGACGGCGCCTTCCGCCAGGCCGGGGTCGTCCGCGTGAGGGACATCCACGAGATGACCGTCTGCGCCAAAGCCCTTCAGCTCCCGCCCCTGAAGGGGGATCGTCTGGTGGCCATGTCCATGTCGGGCGGTTTTTCCGTGGTCCTGGGGGACGCCTGCGAGGAAAACGGATTTGTGTGCCCGGAGCTCCCGCGGGAACTCCTGGATGAAATAGAAAAATTCCGGCGGGCCGGCGTGATCCGCATGGGGAATCCCATGGATTTCGGGGACGTTCACGACATCCGGGCCTTGCTTTTCACCGTGAAGCGATGCCTCGCACTCGAGGAGATCGACGGCATGGTCCTGTCGTTCCTGTATGACCCGGAGATCGCGCGGATATTCGGGAGGGATATCGGGCGCCCGGAGCAGATCCTCGCCCGGTTGACGCAGTTGTGTGAAACCGCGGGAAAACCCATCGCCTTCAGCCTCATGTGCCGAAGGCAATACGTGGAGGAGTTCAAGGGAATCGGGACGTTTCCGGTATTTAACGACGCCGCTGAAAGCGTGGCGGGGCTTCGCATGCTGCGGGAGTACACAAGGGGTCGCGGCGGTTCATGAAGGCAACTGGTGTCCCGGAGGACGGATCGTGAAACATTTCATGGAACCGGAAAGCGTGGCCATTGTGGGGGTCAGCCGTAAGAGCGGTGCCGGGTCCTTTAACCTGCTGGAGAACATGCTCCGTTTCGGTTACCGGGGAAAGATCTTTCCTGTTAACCCGGCTGCCGGGGAGATACTGGGGATTCCCACGTACGCGGATATCCGGGATATCGGGCGGAAGATCGACCTGGCCGTCATCAGCCTTCCCCGGGAGAAGGTCCCCGCGCGTCTCAGGGAATGCATGGCCGCCGGGGTCCGGGCCGTAATCGTGGTGTCCCAGGGGTTTTCCGACGCGGATGAGCGGGGGAAACGCCTCCAGCGGGAGATGGTTACGGCGGCGCGGGAGAACGGTGTGCGAATCCTGGGACCCAATACCCTGGGAGTGATAAACGGATTCAGCCGTTTCACCACCTCTTTCATGCCGCTGACCCCCCACATGTCGCCGGTGAGCGTGATCTGTCAGTCCGGGGTCTTTTTCGTGGGGGCCGGGAGTTTCACCGGCCCCGTGGGAAAAGGGATCGACCTGGGGAATGGCTGCGACATCGGGTTCCGGGACGCCCTGGAATACTTCGGTTCAGACCCGGACACCCGGCTGATCGCCATCCACATGGAAGGACTGACAGAGGGGCGGTCCTTCCTGTCCCTGGCCGAAAGGGTTGTCAGGGAAAAGCCGGTTGTTGTATACAAGACCGGGCAAAGCGACGGCGGGGCCCGGGCCGCGGCTTCTCACAGCGGGGCCATGGCCGGCGACTACCGGGTCTGTCGGGATGCCCTGAGACAGGCGGGAGCCCTGGTGCTCGACAGGGACGGCGACATGCGTGACGCCGTCCGGACCCTGCGCCGGTATGCCCCCATGAAAGGGAACCGCGTCGCCGTGATCACGCCCACCGGGGCCGGAGGAATTATGGCCGGGGACGCACTGGAAAGACGGGGCCTCCGGCTGGCCGCCCTTTCGGAGAGTTCAATCCATTCAATTTCGCGGATCTCCCCGGGCTGGATGCCGCTTGGGAATCCCCTGGACATCTGGCCCGCGGTGATGCGGAAGGGATTGCAGTCCGTCTATGGCGCCGCCCTGGCGGCGGTCCTGGAGGATCCGGGCGTGGACGGGATCCTCTGCATCTGTATCGCGCCGGACCTTCCGGATTTCGCGTTTCTGGATGTATCGGAGGTTGTCAACCGGGTGGTCCCCGGGAAGGGTGAAAAACCGGTGGTGGTCTGGCTGTACGGGCCCGGTGTGGCGGGGATTTCCAGGAAATTCGAAGCGGATGAAAAGATTGTCGTGTACCGGAGCATTGAGAAGGCGGTCATGGCCCTGTCCCTGCTGTTCATGCGCCATCGGCTGATGTCCCCATCCCGGATGATGACTGGAGGAACAGATGAAACAGATTGAAGACGCCGTCAGGGATGGTCAATCCGTCCTTTCGGAATACGCGTCCAAGCAGATGCTGGCGGAGAACGGCATCCCGGTCACCCGCGAGGTGCTGGTGACCGATGCGGCGGATCTCGCCGGTGCGGCGCGGCGGATCGGATTTCCCCTGGTAATGAAGGGATGTTCATCCTCCACGGCACACAAGACCGAAAAAGGCCTGGTCCGGATCGATATCCGGAATGAAGCGGAGGCCCGGGACGCGTTCGCGGAGATCCTGCCGCAGGTCGAAGGCGAAGGGAAGGGGGTCCTGGTCCAGGAGATGATCACTGGGAAACGGGAACTGGTCATGGGCCTGACCCGGGATCCCCAGTTCGGCCCCTGCGTCATGTTCGGCCTGGGCGGGATTTTCACGGAGATCCTGAAGGACATCTCCTTCCGCGTGGCCCCCCTTGAAAAGAGGGACGCCCTGGAGATGATGGAGGAGATCAGGGGTCACAGGATTCTCGGACCGGTGAGGGGAATGCCTGCCGCGGACCTGGATGCGCTCGCGGACATGCTGATCCGGCTGGGCCGGATCGGCATGGAAAACGAAAAGATCCGGGAGATCGATCTGAATCCGGTTATCCTTTCGGGCGAAAGGCCCGTGGCCGTGGACGCCCTGGTGGTGCTGGACGGTGATGTATCGTGATTTCGAGCAGATTGTCGCGGCGGCCGGTAAATCCGGACGGTGCAGGGTGGCGGTCCTTTTCCCGGACGACCCGGAGGTGATGCGCTCCGTCGCCGATGCCACGCTCCGGGGGTGGATCGTGCCCGTGCTGGTGGGAGACCGCTCGCGTCTCGAGGCCGCGGCCCGGCATGCGGGGCTCTCTCCCGGTGATATGGAGATTCTTGAACAGGCGGATCCCCAGAAAGGGGCGGACCTTTGCCTGGACATGATGGCGGATGGAAGCGTGTCGTTCGTGGTCAAGGGGAAAATTCTGACCAGCTACCT
>CAZCVB010000048.1:0-12541 GCA_964501805.1 uncultured Desulfobacteraceae bacterium
TATCCGCCGGGTGCCGCAGGAGCGTTGAACGTCCGCTGGCCCAGTTCCCGGTCCAGCATGAACAGACCGCCCCGGGCATCGCCCATCAGCTTGATCTTCTGGACCACCCCGTTGGCGCTGTCCTCTTCTTCCACCTGTTCCGTAACAAACCACTGGAGAAAGATATTGGTGGCATGGTCATGTTCTTCCAGGGCCAGTTCCACCAGGTCATTGATCAGGCCCGTCACTTTCTGTTCGTGCAGGTAGACCCCCTCAAAGGCCGCCAGGGGAGAATCCCACTCGGTCTGCGGCGCCTCGACGGCCTTCAGGATCACGCGTCCTCCCCGTTCGTTGACGAAATCATAAATCTTCATCGCATGTACCATTTCCTCCTGGGCCTGGACCCGCATCCAGGCGGCAAAACCACCCAGGCTCAGGGACTGGAAGTAAGAAGACATGGAAAGGTACAGGTAGGCCGAATACATTTCCGCGTTGATCTGCTCGTTCAGAGCCGCTTCCATCTTTTCACTCAACATGATCTCTACCCTTTCCACAGGCCGTGGAGATTACAGTATTCCCGCGCCGAAACCTGATCGGCCTGGATATTGAAGACGGCCTCGGGCGCATCCCCGGGATTGAGAAACTGCCGGTACGCCTTTCCATCGGCGATGACCTCTATCCACTGGATATAATGCTTGTCCTCCATCGGGTGCGCCACGTCCCCCACCTTCACCTTCACACCGTCGGCCGTTTTTTCGACCACCGGCACATGCTTCTCCGTTGCCGCGTCCACCGAATTCTCCTTGAGAAGCGTCATCGGCTTGCCGCAGCAGACCAGTTCTCCTTTCCCGCCATAAACGACCTCGATAATGTTCCCGCACACCTCGCATTTATATATCTCCAGTTTTTCCGCCATGGTTCGAACCTCCTTTTTCCGTTGTTTGGTGAGATCAATAATTCTCCGCCAGCAATTCGAAATAGGCCCGGGGGTGGGCACACGCCGGGCATGCCTCGGGCGCCTCCGTACCGGTATAGACATATCCGCAGTTCCGGCAGCGCCAGACCACTTCCGTCTCCCGCCTGAAAACCCGGTCCTGCTCGATATTGGCCGCCAGGTCCAGATAGCGCTTTTCATGCTGTTTTTCGGCTATCGCGATGGCGTCGAAGACGGCGGCGATGGCCTCAAAGCCCTCTGCTCTCGCCGTATCCGCAAAAGAAGGATACATCTCGGTGTGCTCGTAGTGTTCTCCTTCGGCCGACGCCTTCAGGTTTTCAAGGGTGCCGCCGATCACGCCCGCCGGAAATCCCGCGGTGATCTCGACCTCACCGCCTTCCAGAAACTTGAAAAGGCGCTTGGCGTGTTCCTTTTCCTGGTTGGCCGTCTCCTCAAAAACGGCCGCCATCTGAACGAAACCCTCTTTTTTCGCCTGGCTTGCAAAATAGGTATAACGGTTTCGGGCCTGTGATTCTCCCGCAAAGGCGGTCAACAGGTTTTTCTCCGTCCGGCTCCCTTTCAACTGGCTCATGTTTCAACTCCTCTTTAATTTCGATTTTTCAGTCATGGTGCGGGGAAGGCGGGATCCCGCTTCCCGGCACCTGGAACACAGGCCGATAAACTCCAGCCGGTGTCCGAATATCCCGTACCGGGTGAGGCTCCCAAGGGCGTTTTTAAGATTCTCCAGGGAACTGTCCGAGGGCTTGACGGGGAGGTCCTCAATCCGTCCACACCGCATGCACGTGAGATGATAATGCTCCTCGGTATGGGCGTCAAACCGCATCTGCGGGCGATCCGGCTCCAGTTTCACGATCTGTCCGGAAGCGGCAAGGATATCCAGGTTCCGGTAAACCGTTCCCATGCTGATTCTCGGAAGGATCTTCCGGACCGCGTCGTATACCTCGTCCGCCGTGGGGTGGCCATCAGCGCGACGCACCACGTCCAGGATCACCTGGCGCTGCCGGGTGGTTCGGTGCTTCCGCTGCGGATCCAAAAAGGAGTGCCTCCAAACAATTATCAGGAATGATAACTAATAATATAGAGATCTCCTGAAATGTCAAGCCGCATTCGCGCCCCGCCACCGCCTCAGCGGTCCGCACTTCGCCCTTTTTTGATCAGTTTCCTTCCGCAGCGACCGAGCCCGGGCCGACAAGGGGCTTGAAGGCCTTTTTACTGGCGCCGCAGATGGGGCACTGCCAGTCATCCGGCAGGTCTTCAAAGCGCGTGCCCCTTGGAATCTTTCCCCTTCGGTCACCCTTGTCCGGGTTATAGATATAGCCGCAATTGATTGTCTGACACTGCCACATCTCCTCCGGTTTCGCCATTACACACTCCTTTCCCCATGTCAGCCGATGCGAAAATCATCCGTTCAGTTTCCGTCCCACGGCCTTCCCGTAATCCTGGCCCGCACGCATGCCCTCATCCGCATCCACCACCGCCTCTTTCAGGCTCAAGGGCCCCAGGTCCACTACGTCCATTTTAAAGACGTGCTGCATGGTATCATAAACCATGGGCACCGATTCACCGCTATGGGTATAGGCCCCGAAGGCGCCGCCGATCTTCCCCACCAGATTGGCCCGCTCGGCCAGGAACAGGAAGGTCTTCATCCCGGCGGTCATGTCCCGGTGATAGGTGGGGCATCCGAAAACATACCCGTCATACCCTTCCAGTTCCGTTTCCTTCCTGATCTCAGCGATCTTTCTGACATCCGCTTCGTTACCGGTCATCCGGATCCCTTCGGCAATATACTCCGCAATTTTTTCCGTCTTTCCGGTCCGACTGACGTACGCGATCAGCACTTTCATGATAACTCCTTCCCGCCGCTCCTCCGTGTCCGGGAGGACGACATGTCGTCAAGATTTTTTGATTGAAAAGCCCTTTTCAATCCAGGGGCGATCCTTCCCGGAATCAGTCCACCCTTTCGAAGGCCTTAGGGAGGGCGCCGCACACCGGACAATTAACGGGCGGTTCGTTTTCGCAGGTAAACCCGCACACAGAACACACATAATAGCACGCCACGTCCTTCGGGCTGTCCAGGTGATCCAGGGCATCCTGATAAAGCTCCGCATGGACCTTCTCAACCGCATTGGCGTAGGTAAAGGATCTCTCCGCCGTCTTGTTTCCCTCTTCCTTCGCCGTATCGATCATGGCCGGATACATGTTCTGGAACTCATGCGTTTCTCCGGCAACGGCGGCCTTGAGATTCTCGGCGGTTCCCATGACCCCTCCCAGCGCCCTCAAATGTGAGTGGGCGTGAACGGTCTCCGCCGCCGCAGCCGCCCTGAAGAGTTTCGCCACCTGGGAATATCCCTCGCTGTCCGCTTTTTTCGCAAAGGCGAGATACTTCCGGTTGGCCTGGGACTCCCCGGCGAACGCATCCAGCAGGTTTTGTTCCGTCTTTGCCATTCTTTCCCTCTCCTTTCCCGTGCCGGGCCCCATCGGTGCCGGTCCGGCGATGTTCCGTCACTGTCTACTTTTTTTCCTTCTTTTCAAACGTCTTCTTTTCCCCGCACTCGGGGCACTTTTGCGGACGGCATCTTCCATCCTTTTCATGACCGCACGCGCTGCACTTGAATGTCGCCATTCGTGTCACCTCCTGTTCACCGCTTTTTAAAATTACTTCCACCAGCCCTTTTTTATGTGGACCTTCTTTTCCGTCTGCGCCAGCTGCCGGATCCTGAAGGCGGAATCCCGCAGGACGCCATACAGCACGCCGCAACCGGCGTCTTCTCGAACCGCATCCCCTTCATCCGCCACCTTGAGCATCCGCTCGGCAAGTTGAAGGGTCTTTCTGATACTCTCGTCACATGGCCGCATGAATCGATCCTTCCAAGCGGGGACGATTCTCCCGCCTGCTGTCAAAGATCATTTCAAAATCCATGCCAGGCCAGATCCAGTCATAAAAAAGCCTGAGACATCGGAAAGTTACACAAAAGAACCCGGAGAGCAACAAGGACAAGACGCTGAAACATGAGACATGGGCGAGACACTTCAACCGGACGTCGGACAATAGACGCCGGCCGCATGAAACCGGTGAAGGATGAAGGATCTGTTCAGATGGGGCCGCCGGGAGGCCACGAAGGGGAGGGCGATCATCCAGCGTCTTCCAAACAGGCGGCGAATGGAATCCTAGTCCGCCTCCGATGGATTGAATTATCCGGCAAAAAGTGTCTCACATTGAAAGCCAAGACACAAATGTATCACGAGACACCCGGAATCTCCCCGTCCCCGGCGCGAAATCATCCCGAGGGCCGTGGAAGCGGGGAAAATACTCTCTCACGGTCAGCTTTTCTTGGAGGTAATGGTCTCAAACGCGGTAATCTGCTGGGTCACCCGCGTGGATTTGCATTTTGGACAACGGATCTTTTTTGTCTCATATTCCCGAAGGGTCAACATTAAGCTGAAATTTTTCCTGCATTTTTGACATTTGAATTCGTATGTGGGCATCTCTCACCTCCTGTTGACCACGACATCATATCACGCCTGGCACGCTCTCCCCGTTTTCCGGGCCGGCAATGCTTTTTCGAAAACGCCCGCACGCCGGCGGCAAAACCGGGCCGCAACGGATCATCCGCCGCCGCGATAAAGGGGGAGACGTATAATGAACGTGCTGATGTCTTTACGGTTCCTGATCTCTATTTTGCCCTTCAGCAGGCGGATGATCCGTTGCGTGATGTAGAGCCCGCGTCCCGGAGCCCCGCCTTCCAGCAGTTTCTCCCGGTCTTCGCTGGAAATATGGCCCGTGTTGCTGATTTCCGCACACGCCCAGTCGCCCTCGGCATACGTCCTGATGGCAAGGCGCCCTCCTTTCAGCGGAATGGCCTTGGTGGCATTATTGAGCAGGTTATCGAAAACCCGTTCAACATTCATCAGATAACAGCGCACCGGGAGATCATCGGCAAATGGACCTTCCTGAAGCACCACGTTTTGCTTCAGCTGTTCGCGGATCGCCTCCCGGTTGATTTCAAAGCGCCTTTTGAGGACGTCCGTCAGGTTGATCACCTGCTCCTTACCCACCTGGTAAATGCTCATGGCCAGTTCCTGAAGCCGGCTGGTCTCTTCCAGGAGAATGTTGGCGTAAGTCCTTATCTGTTTCCTGGACTCCCGGTAATCCTCCTGGTCCAGCAATTTTTTGAGCCGCCGGGCGAACCCGGCCGTGGCGATGGCCGGATTTTTGAAATCGTGAAGGGCATCGTCCAGGCGCTCCATCTTCCTGGCCTTCATCAGCTCCCGCCCCAGAAAGAGGAACAGGTCGATCTCATCCTCCCGGTACCGATGTCTCTGGTCAAGGGCGTCAAACGACATCACATGGGTCGTCTCACCGTCCATGGTCAGCGGGATATAGAGGATTGAATTGATCTGGTGCCGGGCGGCGAATCGCTTGAGCCGGTCGGAAGGGAGTTCGCTTTTCTGCGGATCCACGATCAGAAGATAGGAAGGGGTGATCACTTCATAGGGAGAAACCCGGGTATAATCCCTGAGATTCATCAACAGCTCGAATACCGGCTCGCTTTTCACGGAAAACGTCTTGCCGATGCTGTGGTATTTCTTGCTCGCCGGGTATCCCGCCTCAAGAATAACCGAGTTGAGATCGTCCGACAGGGCAAAAAGGGCGCAACTCTGAAGGTTCACCATGTCCGCCAGTTCCGGAATGACCTGATCGAAGACCTCTTTTAACTTGATGCCCTCGCGGCTTCCCAGCTTACGGAAAATATGCCCGACAATCGCCTCCCGTTTTTCATTGATCCGGTAAAGAGACCGGATTTTCTTTCTTGCGATGACGAAACTCAATCGTTTGGCCATGAGGTTGGCCATCTGGATCTCCAGCGGGGTGAACTGGCGCTGTCTTTCCGAGTAGTAGACCTGAATGACTCCGAACGTGTCCCGTTCATGGGGAAAAAACCGGGGGATCTCCAGGGGGACGGCCATGAGGGAATGGACGCCTTTCTTGATCACCGACTTGTTCTGATAGCGCTCGTCCCCCAGTATATCGGGGACCAGGCATGTGCCCCTGTTTCTCACCACCTCGCCGGCGATGCTCCCGTCCAGGGGAATAAAGGTCTCCCGCATCTCTTCCTCGGAAGGGTAGGATCCGAATGAAAGCATCTGTTCCGTCTGGGGATCATAGATCCTGACCGACGCGTGATGGGCGTCCAGGAACTCCACCATGTACCGCATGGTCCCTTCCAGGATCCGCCGCTCCGACAGATCCGGGTCGATCTCAACGATGGCGTCCACCTGCCGGGTCACCTGCTCCAGGAAGCTGGAAAGCATGTGTTCATAGACCCATTCCATCACGCTGAACCAGAAATCGGGGTCCACGGGAGCGTCTTTCGCCCAGGGCTCCTGTTGAATGCTTCTGACGAGATTTTCCAGATCTACCAGCATGAACGGTCTCTTGGTCGTTGGTCCGCGGGGTTGGATAAACAGCTCTCACGCGGGGCGCTCCGGCATCCGGAACCGGTATCGTTTTTCGAAAAAGGCCTGACTTTATTTCAGATTTTAGCCATTAAAGGCGTCAAAGTCAACAACAGCGGCGCGCCCTTTCCGGTATCCGCTGAATGCACCGGGCCTCTTGCGTCACGGCGCGGCCGACGGTTTTTTTATTGAACTTTTCGCGGGAACCGTTAAGATCGTTCCCCATGAAAAACAGGAAGCTGTATATCATCATGGTGGGACTCCCCGCCCGGGGAAAATCGACTATCGCCAGCAAGCTGAAAGACAACCTGGTCCGGGACGGTACAAGGACACGGATCTTCAACAACGGAAATCTCCGGCGCAGGCTGACCCGGAAGGATACGTCCCATCCCGGCTTTTACAACCCCGATAACAGGGAGGGCGTCGCCGTCAGGGAGAAGATCGCCCTGACGAACATAAACCGGGCCAAAAGATTCCTTTCCGAAAACGGTCACGTGGCGATCCTCGACGCCACCAATGTCAGCCTCAAGCGGAGGCGCACCATTGTCCGGATCCTGCAGGACCACCCGCTTCTTTTTATCGAATGCATCAACAACGATCAGGAAATCCTGGCGGCCAGCATCCTGAGAAAGATCTCTCTCTCCGAATTCCGCGACCTGGAAAAGGAAGCGGCGATCGAAAGCTTCAGGAAACGAATCGACTATTACGACACCATCTATGCGCCTCTCCGGAACGAAAGAAATTTCATAAAACTGGATTCCCTGAACAACCGGATCATGGAGGAGGAAATCAGGGACGACATCCCCAATTATGACCGGATTCGCGATTTTCTGGTCACCGATATCATCAAGAATCTTTTTGTCATCCGGCACGGGGAGACCTGGTTCAACCTTGAAAACCGGATCGGCGGAAATTCCGGGCTGACGGAAAACGGAAAGGTGCAGGCACGGGCGCTGGCCGAATACTTCCAGAGAAAAAAAATACCGATCATCTTCACCAGCAGGAAAAAACGGACCATTCAGACCGCTTTTCACATCCGGCAGCGCCAGGAGGACTGCACTATCATTCCCTTCGATGAGTTCAACGAGATCAACAGCGGCATCTGCGAATGCCTGAGTTACGAGGAGATCCGGCGAAAAATGCCGGGCGTGTACGCGGAGAGGAAGCGGGACAAGTACAATTACATCTATCCCGGCGGAGAAGGGTATGTCTCCATGAAAGAACGGGTGGACCGCGGCATCAAGAAGGCCATCTACCTGAGCCGGAACTCACGGAATATCATGATCATCGGCCACCGGGCCGTCAACCGGATGATCCTTTCGCATTTCCTTTACCGCCGGCAGGAGGATGTCCCTTACATCTATATCCCCCAAGACCGCTTCTACCACATCATCGCCACGCAGGACAAAAAACTTTTTCAGTTGAAGGGATACGGGCTTTAAAATCCGCGGGCCCGCCCGGCGACACGGGAAACGCCGCGCGCCATGGATATTATCAAACGCAGACTTCCGTCAGGAGACGGCCCCGGAAGGGGACATCAGGAACATCCTCCCTTGAGCCTGAGCCAATGCCCCACCTGACATTCGTAGGCAACGCCGCCATCGCACACCCGGGTTCCCTCGGAAAAGGCGGCGTCATTCCAGTAGCACCGGGACCGGCCGTCTTCGAATTTGACCGTTCCCGCCTGGTCTACGGATTCGATCACCCTGGAATTTTTCATGGCAGGATCCATCGGGTCCACGTCGATGATCGCTTCGCTCATTATCATTTCCTCCCTTGAATCGTTTCCGGCCGGCCGGGACACGGCTGTCAGAAAGATTTGCGCATCATCCCTTGTTTCGCTTTCTCACCAGTTCAATAAACTCCCGCAACCGCCGCTCCGAGCCGAATTCCTCGGCATACAACCGTTCGCTCCAGATCGTAAGCCCCATACTGAAAATATGATGAATCAATTCGTCCGCCTTGTCGGGTCCCTGCAGTTCCACCATCTGGTACAGCAGTTCATCCGGAACCCGGATGGGATGAAGCGCGGAGCCCGTCCCGTTATCCTTGAGGTATTCCTGGATGCTCTTGAGGATCCTCAGGTTCACGTACTTGCGATGATATTCTTCCTCATCCATCCTTCCGGTTCCCCATGCCCGAGGTGGAGGCTGTCATGCCCGATCCGCCGCGCCGGGTTCTCCCTGATCCTGCTTCACGGGCGCCCATCCTCTTTCATCATAATAATCCCGGATCAGCCGCGCCACATCTTCCCTGTCAAGGGAGGCCCTGCCGAAATAATCCCGCAGCCCCAGCGATTCCCCCCCGGGGCCCTCCATGGGCGTAAACCACATGTCGGGCGGCCGGTCACGGGCCGACCCCATTCCCTCCCGTTCATTCATCTCCCGGAGCAGGTCCCATGTCCTTGCCGGTGCCGCCCGCATCTGATCCGGGCTCAGGTCAAAGCCGGTGGCCGCCGCAAACAGGCGGCGGCAGAGCTCCAGGCTGTAAAACCGGTTGTTGAAATGCCGGTTGCAGACACCGAGGCTGGTCAGGACCGTATACCAGTCTTCCGCATACCGGGTCATGCGCCCCACATTAAATCCGACGGGGGAGTCCATGACCCGGTCGACGGCCGCGCCATCGGCCCCCATCCGGTCCAGATGGCGCCGGAAAAGGGGGAGATTTTCCTCGGTCTGGCCGGGGATATAGGTCGGCGACCCGCCGCTCTGGGACCGCGGGCCTTTCAGCGAAACCACCTGCTCGAATTCCATGGTCCCGAGCCCCACGAGACGGGGATCCCAGATCACGTCGCAGTCCCTGATCACGGGCGCGCGGGCGCGGCAGGCGGCCCCCAGGTCCCGAAGGAGCGCCTCCCACCCGTCCGCCAGCAGGCCGGCGGCTCCCTTTCGGCCGGAAATCGCAGCAACCCAGCGGGACAGGGCCTCAAAGTCCCGTCCAAGGGGGAGGTCAAAACGCGCCGGGTCCAGGGTTCCCTGTTCACTTTCGGTTACCAGGAAATCGATCATGCTCCCGAAGGTGAAAAAGTCAAGACCGGCACGATCCAGCAGGTCCATCATCCGGAGGGCCGCGGAACTGTCTCCCCCGTCGTTCAGATCGAACCGGATACCCAGAAGCGCGCTGTTGAGATAAGAGGTGGTGACGGTCTCAAACCCCCTGTATGGGCCTTCCAGGACCCGGATATGATCCTTGTCCGGCGTAACGCATGAAGGGCACCCGAACCGTTTGATCCCAAAGCCCCGATACACCTCCGGGCCGTATATCCGGGTCGCTTTTCCGGGATCACAGGCAGCGGTAAAATTCCTGCGGGCCGTGAGCTGGCGGACATAATTGTCCCAGTTTTCCATGATACCCAGCTCCAGGACCCGCGGGTGGTTGGCAAATCGCCTGAGACGCTCGCGCATGGACGAAAGGAGACCCCTCAGGGTATCCGGATCATGGATCTCCGGCCGACGGCGGCCCGACGCAAGGACCGCCTTGAGGTTTTTCGAGCCCATAACCGCTCCCAGGCCGCCCCGTCCCAGGGTGGCGGCCCGGTCCACCAGGGCCAGGGAAAAGACCACCCGGTTCTCCCCGGAAGGACCAATGGCGATCACGCTGCTCCCGGGTCCCCCGCGCGACGCCTTGAGCCGCTCCGTCGTCTCGAAGATGTCACGCCCCCACAGGTCCCCGGCATCCATGAGCGAGACGTTCTCCTCCCCGATGACCAGGACCACGGGCCTTTCGGCCCGGCCCGTGATGACGACGTGATCAAATCCGGCCCCCTTGAGATTGCGCGCGAACCGCATGGACCCTACCGATTCCGAGATGGCGCCGTTCAGGGGGAAACGCGTGGTAGCCGCCACCTTGGCCGCGCCCGGCGCGCCGGTCCCCACCAGGGGCCCGGCGCCCAGGATAATCGGGTTATCCGGTGAAAAAGGCGACGTTCCGCTTCTGAAAATGCGGGACATGAGCCATGCGTTGATCCCCATCCCTCCCAGATGGGAACGGGCCGCATCCGGATCAAGAGGCTGTTCCGCCAGCGATCCCGAGGTCAGGTCCACGTACAGGACATTTCCCATGTATCCGAAATATTTCATCTTATTCTCCACCGGGCATCCTGCGGGAACGGACCCCGCCTGACGGTCACCCCTTGATCTCAAACAGGTTTCCGTCCGGGTCTTTCACAAAGGTAAGATATCCATTCCCCCTCGGAATTCGCCGCACAGTGATCCCCGCATCCTCACACGCCGCCTCGAAAGCGGCCCTGTCCGCCATGGTCAGACAGACATGCGAAAAACGAGATCCTTCCACAGACGGTTCGGCCGGGATAAACACCTCGATCGCGAAATCCGCGTTGCCGTAAAGAACGATTCGGCATTCACAGGCCTTTCCGAATATCTCCTGCGACAGGGCCGGACCGATGGTTTGATCCCTGACGGCCGTGAGCCCCAGGAGATCCTGATAAAAAAGGTCCGCGTTTTTCCGGGACCTGCAGACAATGGCCACATGATGCAACCTCATAAAAACACCTCATCTTTTCTCTGAATGCCGGGTGCCCGGCAAAAGGGCACCATAATTGAGTTGAAACTCTATGACAAAACAGCCGGCAAGGCAAGCCTTTAACCCCGCGCCCTTCCCCTCATCTCCCCGCCGCGAGCGGCCATGCCAAATTTCCTGGACATGCGGCCGCGTCTCCTGGTAGGGAGATGCAGCGGAATCCAAGAGACGCGACCCCCGCCGGAAAGGAAATGCACGGTGTTAAAGGCCCCCAGGGAAGATAGAAATAACCATTTTCAGACAGGAAAAGTCGTCACTATCGCAGTGGTCCACTTCATTCATGATGTTCACACCAGTTTTCTGGCGCCCCTTCTGCCGCTTTTGATAAAAAAAATGGGGCTGAACCTCATCCAGGCGGGCTCCCTGTCCGTGTTTCTACAGATTGCGTCCGTTTTCAATCCTCTCCTCGGGACCGTGGCCGACCGGAAGCGCATGTACCGCATGTTCGTGGCCGCCTCTCCAGGGATCACCGCCACGCTCATGTGCCTCCTGGGCGTGGCCCCCAATTACGCAGTGCTTGTCCTCTTCCTCCTGGCAGCAGGAATCAGCGTGGCCGCGCTTCATGTTTCCGCGCCGGTGATGATCAGCCGCATCGCGGGGGATTCCGTGGGAAAGGGGATGGGATTTTTCATGGTGGGAGGAGAACTGGCCCGGACCGTCGGCCCCCTGGTGGCCGTGTGGGCCGTTTCACTCCTGGGTCTGGGCGGCCTGTGGCGGATGGCCGTCGTCGGGATCGCGGCTTCGCTGTTCCTGTGGCGGCGTCTCTGGATCCCGGCAAAGGAAGATCCGGGAAAACGGCCGACATCGCTCGCGGCGATGCTCAGCGAGATGCGGTTCATCATCACGGGCGTGTTCGGCATCCTGGTAGCCCGGTCTTTCCTGTCCGCGGCCGTCACCACCTTCCTTCCCACCTTTCTCTACGAGGCGGGACACTCTCTCTGGACATCGGGGGTTTCCCTTTCCGTCCTGGAATTCGCGGGAGCCGTCGGGGTCCTGGTTTCGGGTACGGTCAGCGACCGGATCGGCCGGCGAAAGGTCCTGCTCGCCGCCATGATCCTTTCCCCTGTTCTGCTGGCCGCCATGGTCTATGCCGAAGGCGCACTGCTTTTCGGGGTGCTGCTGGCCCTCGGGTTCACCACCATCTCGACAGGTCCGGTGCTCATGGCCGTGATGCTGGAAAACGCGGGGCCCAACCCCGCCGCCGCCAACGGGATGTACATGGCCATCAGCTTCGCGGTCCGCGCCGTGATCATACTTGTCGTGGGGGCGGTGAGCGACGCCATCGGCATGAAGGACGCCTACCTGGTGTGCGCCCTGACGGCCGTCCTCGCCATCCCCTTTGTCTTCATGCTGCCGAAAAACAACGGGGGAGACAGCACGAAGCAGTAAGCCGTCATCCCTGTCTGAGGAGATGCCGGGACTTCGCATGAAAAAAGGGAAACACGAATGGGAAAAGAATAAACCGCAGAAAGGATACCTGGCAAAGGGCCCCGCACCTCTGACATCCGAAGCGCGAGGGATTTCGTCCATGGTGCGCCTGGCAGGATTCGAACCTGCGGCCTGCGGATTAGAAGTCCGCTGCTCTATCCAGCTGAGCTACAGGCGCAGAAC
>CAZCVB010000049.1:0-8791 GCA_964501805.1 uncultured Desulfobacteraceae bacterium
TTTTTTGACGGTTGCCGGTCTTATCCCGCCCGGCGGGGACAACGCGGGAAAAGAGGGGCTGCAGGATCTTCGGAAACAGGAAACACGGCACAAGACGCCCGGCACCGGGCCTTTACCCCCGCCGTCTCCCCTCCCGACCGGAGGACCTGCGGGCGATGGTTATTATTCTATAGCGGAATGTTTCCATGCTTTCTGTCGGGGATGCGGGTCTTCTTTCCCTGAAGCATCCTGAGGGCCTTGATCAATCGGCTGCGGGTGTCCTCCGGAAAGATGACCTGGTCAATGTACCCCAACTCCGCCGCCTTGTAGGGACTGGCGAAATTGTTCCGATATTCCTCGATCAGTTTTTTCCGGGTACCTTCCGGGTCCTGGGATTCGGCGATTTCTTTTCTGAAGATGATATTGGCGGCGCCGTCCGGGCCCATAACGGCAATCTCCGCCCCGGGATAGGCGTAATTGATATCTGCGGCCAGATGCTTTCCGGACATGGCGATATAGGCCCCCCCGTATGCCTTTCGCGTGACCACGGTGATTTTGGGAACCGTGGCTTCGGAGTAAGCGAAAATGATCTTGGCGCCGTGCTTGATGATGCCGCCGTATTCCTGGTTCACCCCCGGAAGATATCCCGGGACATCCACGAAGGTCACAAGGGGCACATTGAAGGCATCGCAGGTCCTGACGAAACGGGCGCATTTCATGGATGCGTTGCAATCCAGGCAGCCGGCCAGGAACTTGGGGTTGTTGGCGATGATTCCCACGGGCATGCCGTCCAGTCGGCCGAAACCCACCGCCATGTTGGGAGCAAAGTGGCGTTGCACTTCGAGGAATCGTCCTTTGTCCAGGACGGTCCGGATGATGTCCCTCATGTCATAGGGAAGCCTGGGATTGGCGGGTACGACCCGGTTCAATGACGCATCCGTGCGATCCGGATCATCCGCGGCGCTTTCTATGGGGGGGGATTCCCGGTAGTTCTGGGGCAGGAAGGTCAGGATCTCCTTCACCCGCTCGAGGGCCGTCTGGTCCGAGTCCTCGGCGAAATGGGCCACCCCGCTCTTCGTATTGTGGGTCATTGCGCCGCCGAGTTCTTCCGGGGTGATTTCTTCCGATGTGACCGCTTTGATGACCTGGGGACCCGTGATGAACATGTTGCTGGTCTTTTTCACCATGATGGTGAAATCGGTAAGGGCGGGTGAGTAAACCGCCCCCCCGGCGCAGGGACCCATGATGACCGATATCTGGGGAACCACCCCCGAGCTCCAGACATTCCGTTTGAATATCTCACCGTAGGCGCCGAGGCTTCTTACCCCTTCCTGGATCCGGGCGCCGCCCGAATCGTTCATCCCGACCACGGGCGCGCCGTTCTGGATCGCCAGGTCCATGATTTTGCAGACCTTCTCCCCGAAAGGTCCGCTCAGAGATCCTCCGAATACGGTGAAATCCTGTGAAAAGACGAATACCGTCCGCCCATTGATGGTCCCATAACCGGTCACGACGCCGTCACCGGGGATCTTTTTTTTGTCCATTCCGAAATCATGGCACCGGTGGACCACAAAGCGGTCAATCTCCTGGAAACTGCCCTTGTCCAGGAGGTAGTCGATCCGCTCCCTGGCGGTCAGTTTGCCTTTGGCATGTTGCTGATCGATCCGCTTCTGACCGCCTCCGAGTTTGGCCTGGGCGTTTCTGTTTTCCAGTTCCTTGAATTTGTCGTTGTCATCCATAAGGGACCTCCGGGAATGTGCATTCGGCGTTGAGTGCAACCGGAAAAGACCGGGCAGGGCAAAGGTTTCGGATCCCCGCCGTTTCGCGCATGTTCTCCGGTGTTTGGAAATTAAGAGGTAACATCCGTCGCCGGCAAACGGGGTGCCTTTTCAATGCCGCGGGCATAAGAACCCCTTGCGCGCATTTTGAAAGGCGTCCCTGCTGCAACGTTCCGAATCACCGGGCGATTTTGAGATCCCCCGCCGGCGAACGGATTTCACGGCGCGAACGGATCTATTCAAGAACGATCATGACGGCTTCCGCTTCAACGGCATCGCCTTTGCTGCATTTTATCTCTTTTACGGTGCCGGATATCTCCGCGACCACGGGCAGTTCCATTTTCATGGCCTCGAGGATGACCACCTCGTCGCCTTCGTTCACCACGTCACCCGTATTAACCTTCACTTCCAGAATTTTCCCAGCCATGGGAGCGATAATGTCACTCACGGTTCATACCTCCTCTGTTCATTCATGTTGTGGTTGTCGCGTTGTCTCTGGATGGGCACTTACCAGGGCGTATGCGTTAATTAATGACCGGCATGCCGTTTGGTAGAAGCCATGCAGAAAAGCGGGCCGTCAACGGAACCCGCCAAGTGTGGCCCTATAATAGAACAACTTCCTTTCTTGTCAAGAACAATGTGTGAAAATTCGGAGTGTTTGCACGGTCTCCACCGCTTCCATTCACTGGTCTGAAAGGGACGGAAAATCCATGTTCACCGCCCCTGTGAAGAGGGCCGGGAATCCTCCTTGCCTGTCCTTCAGAAAATTTTTCCAACGAATCCCGCAGTCGCCGTTTCGGGAGACAAAAGGGGAATGCGATTTTTTCAGGGGGTGGCGCCATAAGGCCGGGGACTACGGCCGAATATTTTTCGCTGCGAGTGACCCGACACTTCTCTTGACATAACCTGCTAAATTATTTAATCTTATATAAATTGAATTTAATAAGGAGAAAAGACAGGGTAATTTCTTGGTAATCCGGGTGGGACGGTTGCGCAAGGGGCGTCTCGTGCGGCTTCCAGCGTTTTCCGGGAAAATCGTTTGATCCGTTTCTCTCCGATATTGGGAAATCCACGTATGGCAAGGTGAAGCAGGCCCGTCCCGGTCCGGGCATCGGTTGTTTTTACATCCGCCGGCCGGTGGATCAAGGAGGATTCTGTATGCCGGTTTATCTATGGGTTGCAAAGACAAAAAAGGGAAAAACCCTTAAAGGACAGATAGAAGCCGCGAACGAAAAAATCGCACGGTCCCAGCTGAAACGGCGAAACCTTACGGTCACCAAACTCAAGCCCAAGCCGAAGGACCTGTTCGAAAACGTCGCTTTCATGCAGCCCAAGGTGAAAAACAAGGATATCGTGATTTTCACCCGGCAGTTCTCAACCATGATCGACGCAGGGCTTCCCCTTGTGCAGGGGCTTACCATCCTGGCCGAACAGAACGAGAACGTCACTTTCAGAAAAATCCTCAAGGAGATCACCAAGGACGTGGAGGGCGGTTCTACCCTGGGCGAGGCCCTCAAGAAGCATCCCAAGGTCTTTGACGATCTTTTCGTCAACCTCGTATCCGCCGGCGAGGTGGGCGGGATCCTGGACACGATCCTCCAGCGTCTTGCCGCCTACATTGAAAAAGCGGAAAAGCTGAAAGCCCAGATCAAGGGCGCCCTGACCTATCCCATCGTGGTGGTGGCCATTGCCATTCTGGTCATCGCGGTCATCCTGATTTTCGTCATTCCGGTTTTCGAGGATATGTTCGCCAGTTTCGGATCGGCCCTCCCGGTGCCGACCCAGATCGTCGTCAACATGAGTAACTTCATGAAAGGGAACATCCACTGGGTCATCATGGCCGTAATCGCCCTGGTGGTCGCCTTCAAAAAATACCGGGGAACCAAAAGCGGGAGGAGGGTCACCGACGCGATCGCGCTGAAGCTTCCCATCTTCGGTGACCTGCTGAAAAAAAGCGCCGTGGCCCGGTTTACCCGGACCCTGGGGACCATGATCCAGAGTGGCGTTCCAATCCTTGACGCGCTGGAGATCGTGGCCAAGACGTCTGGCAATGTCATCCTTGAAGAGGTGATTTTCGACGTGCGCGCCAGCATCGCCGAAGGCCAGACCATCGCTGAACCGCTTTCGGAGACCGATATCTTCCCCAGCATGGTGGTGCAGATGATCTCGGTTGGAGAGGCCACGGGCGCGCTGGATACCATGCTGGAGAAGATCGCCGATTTTTACGAGGACGAGGTGGATGCCGCGGTGGACGCCCTTACCTCCATGCTGGAACCCCTGCTCATGGTCTTCCTCGGCGGTTCCATCGGCGGGCTGGTGATCGCCATGTACCTTCCCATCTTCTCGATGGCCGGAGCGGTCGGCGGATCATAGCGATTACATGCTCTCTTCCGGGCCAAAAAACGTTCATTCCGAAATCTCGGGCCGCCTCCAATCCCTCATGCTGTTGAGGGTCATCTTCGTGTCTCTTCTCCTGGGTGCCTCCATTTTTATCCAGGTGAGGCAGACCCGTACCTATTTCGGCCATATCCAGACGTTTCACTACATCCTCATCGCCATCGTCTATTTCCTGACGTTCGTGTATGTCGTTATCCTGAAATACGGCAGGGGCCAGACCTGGTTCGTCTATCTCCAGCTCATTTTCGATACCTTTTTCATCACCGCGGTCGTCTATACCACGGGAGGGATCGAGAGCCTGTTTTCATCTCTTTATTTTCTGCCCATTATTTACAGCAGTATTATCCTTTACCGCAGGGGCGGGATGATCCTTGCATCCAGTAGCAGCATCCTCTACGGGCTCCTTCTCGATCTTCATTATTACGGCGTGATCCGTCCTCTCGGAAGCCGGGTCATCTATTCCGACTATTACCAGAGTTCCTATCTGTTTTACATGATCATCGTGAACACAGCGGCATTTTACGTGGTCGCCTATCTCAGCAGTTACGTCTCCGAACAGGCGATGAAAAGCCGGGTGGCGCTCCGGGCCAAACAGGTCGACGTGGACAAGCTGGAAATCCTCAACGAGAGCATCATAAACAGCATCACATCGGGACTGATCGCCATCGACGAACATGAGCGCATCATCCTGTTCAACCCGGCCGCCGAGGAGATCTTTGGCCTGAGGGCGGGGGATGTCTTCGGCCGGCCGGCCCGGGAAGTGCTGCCGTTTTTCGACCGGCTCTCCCGCGAAGAGATCTCTCCGGATCCGGTCTTGGGCGGACCGGCTTCCCCTTTCCGGGATATTCCCTATCCCGGGCCCGGGGGAGGGAATCTGTGGTTGCGGCTTTCCGTCTCTCCCCTGCGGCTTCCTCTCGGGAAAAAAGGCGGCCGCATCCTGATCCTTCAAGATCTCACCCAGATCCGAAAAATCGAAGAGGAAATGAAAAAAGTGGAAGGGCTGGCCATGATCGGGGAACTGGCCGCCGGGATCGCTCATGAGATCCGCAATCCCCTGGCCTCCATCAGTGGATCCATCCAGATGTTGCGGGACGGGCTGGAGAAGGACACGGTCCACGGCCGGCTCATGGAAATTACGTGCAGGGAGGTGGACCGCCTGAATCGCCTGGTAAACGACTTCCTGCTTTTCGCACGGCCCCGGAAAACGGACCTCAAGTCATTTGATATCAATGAACTGATCACGGAGGCCCTGGAACTTTTTATAAAGAGCCCCCACTGGACCGAGGAAATAGAGATCTCAACGGATCTCTGTGATTCCTTCAGCCTGGAGTCGGATCCCGAACAGCTCAAACAGGTATTATGGAACCTGTTCCTGAATGCCAGGGACGCCATGCCCGGGGGAGGGACCCTGTCGGTCATTACGTCCCGGGAGGAGGACGCGGCCGGGCCCGGGCGGGACCGGATCCGGATCATCATCCGAGATACCGGCGCCGGTTTTGACGAGAAGGTCCTGTCGCAGCTTTTCGTCCCTTTTTTTACCACAAAGGAAGGGGGATCCGGCCTGGGACTGGCCATCGTGAAGCGCATCGTGGAGGGCCTCGGAGGCCGCATCATCGGGAGGAATTATCCGGGCGGAGGCGCTGAGATCGTGATGACATTCCCGATGTCGCTGACCCCTCTCCCGGAGAAGGGTCCCGAAATTATGATGGAATCGAAAAGGGAAGCGACCGCCCGCGAACAGATCCAGTGAACACCACGGGGCCTCGCTTGACCAATATGGAAGGGTGGAGCCGGGCACCGAAATTATCGAGAATTCGTATGGGATGGAAATAGAGAAAGAGTCGAACCATGTTGAACGAACCCTGGTTTTCGGGTATTTCCCGGCCCAGCCGATACCTTGGAAATGAGATCAACCGCGTCCGGAAGGATCCCGGCCGCACGGAAGTCTCCGTGGCGCTGGCCTTTCCGGATGTCTACGAGGTGGGGATGTCCCACCTCGGGCTGAAAATTCTTTACCACATCCTCAACAGCAGGGAATGGCTCGCCGCCGAACGGGTGTTCGCTCCGTGGACGGACATGGAGCACGAATTGAGGACCCGGAACCTGCCGCTTGTCGCCCTGGAATCCGGGCGGCCCCTGTCGGATTTCGATATCGTCGGTTTCAGCCTTCAGCATGAACTCTGCTATACCAATGTTCTGAACATGCTGGACCTGGGGGGGATCCCCTTGCTGCGGTCTGAAAGGGACGGAACGGCGCCGCTGGTCATTGCGGGCGGGCCCGCGTGCTTTAATCCCGAGCCCGTGGCCGATTTTTTTGACGCCGTTGTGATCGGGGACGGCGAGGCGGCGGCGCTCGATATCTGCCGGGTCGTTCGCGAAGCCCGGCGGGGAAATCTCCTCGAAAAGGACGAGCTTTACTCGCGCCTGCGGCGGATCGAAGGGGTGTACCTCCCTGCCGACTTCCGAGTTCATTACACATCCAGCGGGGCCGTGCAGCGTGTGGAGCCCCTGGTTCCCGGCCATCGGGTGATAAAAAAGGCCGTGGTTCCGGATATTGAGGCCTTTCCCTTTCCCGACCGGCCCGTGGTCCCGTTTGCCGGCCTCGTTCATGACCGCCTGGCGGTGGAGATCACCCGGGGCTGCACCCGGGGATGCCGTTTCTGCCAGGCCGGGATGATCTACCGTCCCGTCCGCGAAAGGCGACCCGAATCCATCCTGTCGCTGGCGGAGAGAGGGCTCCGCCATACCGGTTATGAGGAGATGTCCCTTCTTTCGTTGAGTTCTGGGGACTACAGCTGTATTGAATCCGTCCTGACACGCCTGATGGATTTTGGCGCGGCGAAGAAAGTGGCGGTGAGCCTTCCTTCACTCCGTGTGGACAGCCTGGGCCCTTCGCTGATCCGGCAGGTGAAACGGGTCAGGAAAACGGGGTTTACCATCGCACCCGAGGCGGGAAACGAACGGTTGAGGCGGGTCATCAACAAGGGCCTCACCCGCTCGGAGATCCTGGAAACCGCCGCGGACGTTTACCGGGCCGGATGGAATCTGCTGAAGCTCTACTTTATGATCGGTCTGCCGACGGAGACGGAGCGGGACCTGGAAGATATTGTCCGGCTGGCGGGCGATATCGTCCGTTTGAGCGGAACGAAAGGGAAGCGGATCCGGTTGAACGTGGCCGTATCCAGCTTCGTGCCCAAAGCCCACACGCCTTTTATGTGGGCGCCGCAGATTCCGGTGGAGGAGAGCCGTCGCCGGATCCGCTTTTTGCAAAAAAAGCTCGGCCGTCTGCCGGTCCGGATGAAATGGAACGATCCCGGGATGAGCTGGCTGGAAGGAGTTTTTTCCAGGGGAGACCGGCGGCTCGGCGGCGCCCTGACGGCCGCATGGAAGCGGGGCGCGAGGTTTGACGCCTGGCGCGAGCAGTTCCGGCCGGAACGGTGGCGGGATGCGTTTGAAGCGGCCGGTGTGGACCCGGAACCGATTGTGTCCAGGGAAAGATCCCTGGAGGAGCCCCTTCCCTGGGATCATATCCACTGCGGTGTCAGGAAGGAATACCTCAGGGAAGAGTGGCGACGGGCCCTCAGGGAGGAGGTGACCCCCGATTGCCGGGAAAAGTGCCTGAACTGCGGCGTCTGTGATCATAAAACCGTCTTTCCGGTCGTCCACAAAGACCGGGAGCTGCCGTCCGTCCTCGGCCCGCTTCCGGAGGCGCCCTCCGGGGCATCGTGGAGATATCGCCTGGTTTTTACAAAAACGGGGCCGGCCCGGTACCTGGGCCATCTGGAACTGGTGCGGGTTTTCACCCGGGCCTTCAGAAGGATGGAAGTGCGCCTTGCTTTTTCCAAGGGGTTCCATCCCATGCCGAAGGTCTCGTTCGCGTGCGCCCTTCCAGTGGGCACTGAGAGCACGGCGGAGACCGTTGATATCGAGGTGACGGAGCCGCTTGAGGAGGCCGCCTTCAGGGAACGGGCCAACCGGCAGCTGCCGGAAGGAATTTCCGTTTCGGGAGTGATGCGGATTCCTCCCGGAAAGCGAAAGGAGCGCTTGAGGGAGAGCCGCTTCCGCATTTTTCTGAACGGTATTCAGGTGAAGGAGGAGGACCTGGACCGGTTCCTGGAGACCTCCCGTTTCCCGGTGGTCAGGGTGAACAGAAAAGGAGAACAGCGGGTGGACATGCGGGCCCTGGTCCGGGAGATGGCCTTTGTTTCACCGGGTGAAATCCGGCTGGTGGTTCAACATGTCCCGGGTCCTGAACTGAAACCGGCGGAGATCGTCCGCCGCGTATTTTCCCTGGAAGCGTCATCGGTATTCCGGTTGAGGATCCTGAAGACCGGGCAGGTGTTCGGATGAGGGAATCCCGGGGAAGAAGGAAGAATCCGTACCATGTCCAATGAACTCATCATCAATGCCAGGCCCCATGAAACCCGCGTCGCCCTTGTTGAAAACGGGGCGGTGGTGGAGCTTCACATCGAACGGAGGCCCGGCCGGGAACTGATCGGGAATATCTACCGGGGCCGGGTAGTCCGGGTCCTCCCGGGAATGCAGGCCGCTTTCGTGGACATCGGTCTTGACAGGTCCGCATTCCTTTTCGTATCCGACGTGTACAATGACATCGCGGATCTCGAACAGATGATGAA
>CAZCVB010000049.1:8891-12470 GCA_964501805.1 uncultured Desulfobacteraceae bacterium
TCCTTTTCGTATCCGACGTGTACAATGACATCGCGGATCTCGAACAGATGATGAAAGAAAGGCCGGCGCAGGCACCGGAAGCCGGGAATGCCGGCCGGGAAGGGGCCCGCCCGGACCGGGAAACCCCTTTCCAGATCGATGAGCTCCTCCACGAGGGACAGCATATCATGGTCCAGATCGCGAAGGAACCGGTGCGGAACAAGGGCGCGCGGGTGACGTGTCATGTTTCGCTTCCGGGTCGGCATCTCGTCCTGATGCCGACCGTCAACCATATCGGAATTTCCCGCAGGATCGAGGACCGGGAGGAACGGGAGCGTCTGAAATGCCTGATCCAGGAGCTCCGGCCCGCGAATCTGGGATTTATATCCCGGACCGTCAGCGAAGGGGCTTCAAGGGAAAAATTGAAGGCCGAGATGGACTTTCTCCTGAAGCTCTGGTCCGAGATCCGTCTGAAAATGGAGAAATCCTCCTGCCCCGGGCTGCTGTACCGCGATCTCAGCGTTCCCCTGCGGGCCGTTCGGGATCTCTTTACCCGGGAGGTGGACCGGTTGGTCGTCGATTCGGAAGATGCCTACCGCGATATCGAAGATTTCATTCAGGCCTTTGCGCCCGGATTGAAAGACAGCGTGGCGCATTATGCGGATCCCGAGCCCATCTTCGACGCCTTTGGCATCGAGATGGAGATATCCCGCGCCTTGGGGAACAAGATCTGGCTGAAATCGGGTGGGTATATCGTCATCGAACAGACGGAGGCCCTCACGACCATTGATGTCAATACCGGCAGCTATGTGGGGAAAAGAAATCTGGAGGAGACGATCCTGAAGACAAACCTGGAAGCGGTCAAGGAGATCGCGTATCAGCTACGCTTCAGGAACATCGGCGGGCTGATCGTGATCGATTTCATCGATATGGAGAAGAAATCCAACCGGGAACGGGTTTTCATCGGTCTCAGGGAGGCACTTGGGAAGGACAAGGTCAGGACCAGCATCCTGCCCATGTCGGATCTGGGACTCATCGAGATGACCCGGAAACGGACCCGTGCCAGTCTCAACACCTTGCTGACGGAGCCCTGTTTTTACTGCGAGGGGCGGGGGACGCTCAAATCTCGGCAGACCATCTGCTATGAACTTTTCAGGGATCTTGAAAGGGAGTGCGCGACGTCCGGAGAAGGCGGTCACGTGCATGTCCTGGTGAATCCGGAAGTCGACGCCGTTTTAAGGGAAGAAGAGCAGGAATCGGTGATTGAACTGGAGAAAAGAACGGGAAAACGGATCATCATTGTGCCGAAAAAGAATTTTCATATTGAACAATATGAGATAAGTGTTTAAAAAGAGGTTTCAACTACCTGAAATATTCTGGCCGAGGTGACTATGAAAGCACCCATGATCAGTGCCGCAGGCCTTACCGATGTGGGCCTCAAAAGAGAAGGGAACGAGGACTGTTTCTCCACGGATGATGACTTCCGTCTTTATGTGGTCGCGGATGGAATGGGGGGACACCTGGCCGGCGAGGTCGCCAGCCGGATGGCGGTGGATCTCATCAACAAGAGTTTCAAAAAATGGACGGAGACCCAGACGCCCGAAGATGAGCTGTTCGGCATTCCCGATCCATCTCTTTCCGTGCACGGCAATTACATCCGGGCCAGCATCCAGATGGCCAACAAAGTCATCCACGAAATGGCAACCCAGTATGAACAATACCATGGAATGGGGACCACTGTGGCGGTTCTTGCGGTTCTGCCCGGACTGATCATTTCCGCCAACGCCGGCGACAGCCCCATATTCCTGGTCAGAAACGGGATGATTGAAAAGATTTCCAGGGATCATACCGTTGTGGCCGAACAGGTCGAGATGGGGGTCATGACACCCGAAGAGGCGGAAGCCTCCCCCATGAAACATATGCTTACCCGGAATCTTGGATCCGCTGAAGAGGTGGATCCCGAGGTCTTTGAGATCGAACCGGCCAACAACGACCGGTTCCTGCTGTCGACGGACGGGCTGACCGACCTGGTGACCGAGGAAGAGATACTGGAAATGATGGCGGCGAATGATGACCCGAAATCCCTCTGTCGGCAGTGTATTGAAATCGCGCTGAAACGCGGTGGTCACGACAATACCACGGTGGTCGCCGTGTACGTGACAGGTGTTGAGGAACGCCGCACGGGACCGATCAAGACGGTGGGGATCCTGATCGCGGATGTTCTGACAGGGATCCAGAAAATTGTAAAAAAAGTCATTCCCTGAGGCGCGGCTATCTTGAGCGGCATGTCGCCGCCGGGTGGGAAGGGGACTCCGTGCGGGTCAAGGAATGATTGCAACTTGCTGTTTTATATAGATAATTCAAATTGCATCCTCCCCGGGCGCGCGTGGAAGGGGATTGTGCCGCAACGGACCTTTCCTGAGGGATGAATATTATCTTGAAATTTTATATATAATGTTCTAATATATATAATTAGGCTTAAAAAACAGGGGGACGCATCATGGCCAGACTTATTTTGACGTTCAATAAGCAGGTTATCAAAGAATTCCCGTTTGACAAAGACGGCCTGACCATTGGGAGAAAACCGGAGAACGATATCCAGATCGACAACCTGGCGGTTTCGAGCTTCCACGCCCGGATCGACAAGGCCGGGCCCGATTACATCCTGACCGACCTTCAAAGCACCAACGGCACATTTATCAAGGACAAGAAAATCGTGTCCCACAAGCTCAAACACGGGGATAACATTATTATCGGCAAGCATGTCCTGCTGTTTCTGGCCTCTGAAAAAGGAGCGGCCGAAAAGCCGGGGGCGGAGTCCATGGACATGGACAAGACCATGATGCTCGATACCGCCAAGCAGCGGGAGCTTCTTGCCAAGGCCAAGGGAGCGGCGGGCGCCAAACCGGCTGCTCCGGAGAAAGTGGGCGTCCTGACCTTTCTGGAGGGTTCCACCGAAGGCGAAGTGGAGCTGACGAAAAAACTGACCCGGCTGGGGAAATCGGAGAATTCGGAAATCCGGCTTTCCGGTCTGATGATGGGCGCCACCGCAGCGACCATCAGCAGGCGGCCGTCAGGCTATACCATCAGCTTTGCCGGCGGACTGACCAAATTGAAGGTCAACGGGAAGGTGGTGAAGGAGAGTGTCCCCCTCAAGGACTTTGACACGATAGAGATCGGCTCCTACAAGTGTCAGTTTTACATGAAAGAGGCCGGAAAGTAGGCTCAGTCCTTTTTGTGTTTCCGTTTGATGGCGGCGAGCCCTTCTTCCACCTGCTTTTTGGTGAAGGTTTTTCCACAGCCGTTACACTGGTATACTTCCTCGATCGACTGGTCATAGATGAGATCATCTGAAAAGTTGACCCTGTGAAAACGCAGTGAAAAATTGTAGACGAGTTTGAAATCCTTGTTTTCACAGGCATCGCATAAGAAGTATTCCTGGATTTCGTCCATCTGAATCCCCTCCTTCAAAGCGCGCATAAAAGCCCGCCCTTTTCAGGATATTCCCGCCTCAGACATCGTTCGAATATTGCCTTTTATCCTGTTCACCGGGATTTGACAATATTTTTTTGAGAGTTGATGGGCCGGTAAAACGTTATT